>DUTZ01000597.1 GCA_012841845.1 Actinomycetales bacterium
AGGCGGGCGGCGAGGGTCGCGGGCAGCGCCGCGGTGTCCTCGACCTCGAAGCCCACGTAGGCCAGCCCCCGCGGGGTCGCGGCCAGCAGCAGGTCGCCGATCGGCGAGCCCACCACGCGGTACGCGACCCCGGGCTCGGCCCCGGTCGCGCGCGCGGTCCCGGACTCGACCACTCGCTCGGTCATGGCGCCCCCTCACGTTCGGCACCCGCCAGTGTGCCGAATCGCGCGGCGTGAGCACACGCCGACGTGAGCAAGCGCCGTCAGAGCCGGGAGACGGTCTGCGCCACGCCGGGCTCGTAGCCGGCCTCGGCGAGCAGCTCGCGCACCCGGGGGATGACGCGACGGCCGTAGAGGTCGATCGAGGTCATGAGGTCCTCGTGCGGGGTGGGGCCGCTCGCGTACTTGAGGTCGAAGCGGTCCAGGCCGAGCGTGCGGACGGTGGTGGCGATCTTCTGTGCAACCGTCTCCGGCGAGCCCACGTACAGCGCTCCCGAGCGGACCTCGCGGTGGAACTCGGCCTCGCCGGCGTCGCCCCACCCGCGCTCGCGGCCGATGCGGTTGCGGCCCTCCAGCCAGTGCGGGAGCGCGAGGCGGGCGGCGGCCTCGTCGGTCTCGGCGACCAGGCCCGGGGAGTGCACGGCGATCGGCAGGCGGCCGGTGCCGAACCGCCCGCACGCCTCCCGGTAGAGGTCGGCGAAGGGCGCGAAGCGGCCGGCGGGCCCGCCGATGATCGCCAGCATGAGCGGGAACCCGTACCGGGCCGCGCGGACCACGGACTCGGGGCTGCCGCCCACGGCGACCCAGGCGGAGAGACCGCCCTCGGTCTCGGGGTAGACGCGCTGGTCGACGAGCGGCGGCCGCAGCTCGCCGGACCACGTGACGGGCTCCTCGGGCAGGAGGGCGGCAAAGAGGTCGAGCTTCTCGGCGAAGAGCTGCTCGTACTGGGCGAGGTCGTAGCCGAAGAGGGGGAAGGACTCGGTGAACGAGCCGCGGCCCAGCACCACCTCGGCGCGGCCGCCGGAGAGCGCGTCGATGGTGGAGAAGCGCTGGAAGACGCGGATGGGGTCGTCGCTGGAGAGCACGGTGACGGCGGAGCCGAGGGTCATGCGCTCGGTGCGGGTCGCGATGCCGGCCAGCACCACGTCGGGCGCGGAGACGGCGAAGTCGGGGCGGTGGTGCTCGCCGATGCCGAACGCGTCCACGCCCACGGAGTCGGCGAGCACCGCCTGTTCCACCAGGTCGCGGATCACCTGGGCGTGCGGAACGGGCTCGCCGGCGCGGTCCACGGTCACGTCGCCGAAGGTGTCCAGCCCAAAGGCGACGGCCGGGGAGGGGGACGGGAGGGACGACGACGAGGCGTGCGCTGCGGTGCTCATGCCCCCACTATAGTTGACGTGTCAACCACGCGCCAGGGGGCACGCCCGCCCACCGGGCGCCGGCCGCTCGCCGCCGGATTCGCCAAAGCCCGCCGGGCATGCTCAACTGAACGCATGACCAACTCTCGTGGGGGTGACCCGGACCGGTTCCGGGACGTCACCATCGGACACGGATCCACCAGGAAGGACGCGCTCGCGGACGCCCTGCGCCAGGCGCGCGGCCAGGTCGAGGTGCTGGCCCAGTGCGAGATCGCGGGCACGTGGACGGTCCTCGTCCGTCCCGCCACGGACCGGAGCCCCGGCGGCCGCCCCGTGTGGGTCTCCGCCTGACGCCCCGGGAACGCCGCCGCGGGGCATGATGGAGGGGAGCCGTCCGGTCCGCCCCGGACGCACCCGCCCGAGCAGAGAGGACGCCATGAGCACCACCGATCACGGCCCGAACCCCTACGTCGTCAACATCGAGGACGAGACCCTGGGCAACACCAACTACCGGACCACCCTGTGGACCGGCGAGTACATGCAGATGACCGTCATGGCGATCGCGCCGGGCGACGACATCGGCCTCGAGGTCCACGAGGACCACGACCAGTTCCTCCGCGTCGAGCAGGGCCGCGGCCGCGTCCAGATGGGCCCGGCGAAGGACCAGCTGGACTTCACCGAGGAGGTGGGTGACGACTGGGTGATCCTCGTGCCCGCCGGCTCGTGGCACAACGTCACCAACATCGGCGACGAGCCGCTCAAGGTGTACTCGCTCTATGCGCCCGCCGAGCACCCGCACGGCACGGTCCACCCGACCAAGGCCGACTCGGACGCCGACGAGCACGACCACTGAGCCCGGTGCGCGGTCGGCCCCGTGATCACGGGGTCGGCCGCGCCCCGCGTCACCGCAGGACCGTGCTCAACGCCTCCGCCAGGTCCTCCCGTGTCTCCACCCCGATGCGCCGGCACGCCCGCATGACGTGCCCCTCGACCGTCCGCACGGACAGGCCGAGCTCCTCGGCGATCCGCCGGTTGGCCATCCCCCGCGAGACGAGCTGCGCGGCCTCGCGCTCCCGCGGGGTGAGGTCGGCGACCCCGGACAGCAGCTGGAGCGACGGCACCCGCGGCGCGCCGGACTCGGCGGAGAGCTCGCGGGCGATGGCGGCCGCCTCCACGGACCGGGCGGTCAGCCCCTCGGCACGGTAGGCCTGCGCCAGACGGACGTAGAGGGCGATCGCGAAGACCCGGATGCCGCGCCTCCGGTAGTCCTCCGCGAGTCGCCGCTGGACCCCGCGGTCCCCGGAGAGCACGGCCTCCCGGTACCGGCGGAGCTCCCCGAGGCCGAACTCCGGGCCCGACGCCGTGTCGACCGCGCGTGCGGCCTCCTCGCCGCCGGCCCGGATGAGCTCCATGGCGAACGACACCGCGAGCCCGGACTGCCCGCGCTCGGCCGCGGCGCGGCAGGCCTCGGCGAGGTGGCCGACCGCCTCCTCGCCCCGGTCGGTCGCCCACGCCCGCGTGGCCGCCGCCGACGCCGCGAACAGGCCCCACTCGGCCGGGATCCGCTCGACCTCGGCC
>DUTZ01000598.1 GCA_012841845.1 Actinomycetales bacterium
AGCGCCTGGACCGCTGACCCGCCGGGCCCGGATGACGACGAGCCCCGCACCCTCCATGAGGATGCGGGGCTCGTGTCGTTCGTCCGGTCCGGAGACGAGGTGTCAGCTACCGGGCATGCTGCTGCCGGCATCCCCGGGCTCGAGCAGGGTGGACATCGCGCCCAGCGAGTCACCACTCGACATCGTGCTGACGCTGCCCTGGATGGCCTCGAGGGGCCCGCCGACCATGACCAGCGGCGAGATCTGCGGGGACTCGCCCACGCAGTAGGTGACAAGCGAGTAGAAGTTCGCCGGGACGGTGGTGGAGACCGTGGCCGACTCGTTGGCGAGGGGGACGAGGACGGTCACGCCGACGATCTCGGCGTCGGTCTCTCCGGCCAGAAGGTTCTGGATCGCGCTCAGGTCGAAGTCCGAGGCCTTCTTCAACTCGGCGGCGACATCCGCGGCGGACGCGACCGGCGTGACCACAGCGGCGCAGCCCTTGAGAGCGCCGTCACCGGACTCGCGGGTGAACGTCACGGACACGGTGTCGCCGTCGATCTCGTGAGTGGCGGTGGCGGCCATCGCGGCGCCGGCGCCGGCGACGGTGAGGGCGGCCGCGGCGCCGAGGACGGCCGTGGCGCGGGTGACGGTGCGGAAGGACATGGGGCCTCCAGAGTGGGCGGGGTGACGTGGGTCACCGACGTGGATGAGTAAATGAATACTATCCACATCGGCCGCCGGCTGGGGATGCTTCCCCGTGGGCGGCCCCGGCTCTCGGCTAGCCCAGTCCGCCCTCGATCGCCTTCTCCAGCAGCGAGGATCCGGCGGCGATCGGGTCGCCCTCGCCGAGCGTGGCCAGGCTGCCGCCGATCGCCGCGATCGGGTCGCCCACCATGATGAACGGCGTGATCTCGGGTGTGCGGTCGCTGAGGCACACGGTGACGAGCGAGTAGACGTTCGGCGGCACGTCGGTCGCGCGGATGGTGGCGGGGCCCAGGCCGGTGGGCGCGGCCACGGGGATCGCGCCGGCGCGCAGGGCGATCACCGACGGGTCGCGGTCGGCGGTGCCCACCACGTCGGAGAGGTCGCCGCTCGTGAGGCGGTCGGCGATCTCGGGGGCCTTGCCCGACGGGGCGAGCAGGGCCGCGCACGTGTCGATCCACTGCCCGGGCTCGACGGTGAACGTGGCGGAGACGGTGGTCCCGTCGACGGCGTGGGTGACGGTCGCGGCCGAGGCGGCGGGCGCGGCGGCCACGGTGAGTCCGGCGGCGAGGGCGGTGGCGGCGAGGATACGGGTGCGGCTCATGCCACACACCATAAGTCACTTGCGTCACATTGGAAACAGCTGAGTGGAAATGACCACGCACCCGCCGGCCCGGGCGGGGCCGTGCGGGTGCGTGATCCGGGGCCGCCGGGAGCGGTGACCCGGCGGGGGCCGGGGTCAGCCGAGGTTCTTGAGCCCGTCGAGGCGCTCGTGCGCCTGCGTCATGATCCGCTGGATCAGCTCGTCGCAGCTCGGCAGGTCGTCGATCATGCCCACCACCTGGCCGGACGCGAGCACGCCGGCCTCGGTGTTGCCCTCGACCAGGCCGGCCTTGAGCAGCATCGGGGTGTTGGCGGCCATGACGATCTGCTGCCACGTGCGGTCGGAGGCCTTCTTCATGTTGAGGCCGTCCTTGGCGAGCCGCTGCCACGTCATGCCCGTCATGGACTTGAACTTGTTGGCGTTCTGCACCGCGGCCACGAGCCCCTTGGCGGGGTTGCCCGACTCGAGCGCGTTGACCAGGCCGGTGCGCAGCACGCGGTGCGGCATGCCGTCCACGCGCGTCGAGACCACGGTGTCCTGCAGCCCCCGCTCGAGGTACTGCTGCTTGACCGCGTCCGGCACCTGCGAGTCGCTGGTGAGCAGGAAGCGGGTGCCCATCGCGACGCCCGAGGCGCCGTAGGCGAGCGCGGCCACGAGGCCGCGGCCGTCGAAGAACCCGCCGCCGGCCACCACGGGGATCGAGGTGTTGCCCGCGCCGCCCAGGGCGTCGATCACGCTCGGCAGCAGGAGGGTGGTGGCCACCTGGCCGGTGTGTCCGCCGCCCTCGCCGCCCTGCACGATCACCGCGTCGGCGCCCCAGGAGGCGACCTTGACGGCGTGCTTGGCGGCGCCGATGGAGGGGACGACGACGAGGCCGTTCTCCTTGAGCCGCGCGATCAGCTCCGGCTTGGGCGCGAGGGCGAACGAGGCCACCTTGACCCCGTGGCGGATCATGAGTTCGCACCGCTCCGCGGCGTCCTCGGCGTCCGCCCGCAGGTTGACGCCGAACGGCTTGGAGGTGAGCTCCTTGGTCCGCACGATGGCGGCCTCGAGCTCGGCGAACGTCATGGTGGCCGAGGCGATGATCCCCAGGCCGCCCGCGTTGGCCGTGGCGGCGGTGAGCTCGGGCCCGGAGACCCAGCCCATGCCGGTCTGCACGACCGGGTACTCGACGCCGACGAGCTTCGTGAAGTCCGTGGCGATCGACGCGGCGCGGCCGGCGCCGGGGGTCGCGGCGGTCACTGCTGCTCCGCCTTGGGGACCTCGCGGAAGCGCATGCCGCGCGGATCCACGACCTCGTCGAGGATCCGCAGCTCCTCCGCAGACGGCGCCCGGGTCTCGCCGGCCTCGGCCAGGCCCTCGACCTCGAAGCCGGTCGCCTCGGTGACCTCGTCGGCGGTGACGCCCGGATGGAGGGTCAGCGCCCGCATGGTGTGGCCGGCGCCGCCGAAGTCGAAGACGCCCAGGTTGGTCACCACGCGGTGGAGGTGGTGGAAGCGGAAGGCGGGGTCGCCGTCGTCATACTGGTCGTACCCGACGCCACACACCACGTCGACCTTCTCGCAGAACACCCGCGGCGAGTGGCGCGCCACCCAGTACGAGGTGGCGTGGTTGATGGTGTTGCCGGGCGCGCCGCGGACGCCGAACATCTGCCGCGTGGGCTTCTGCAGGTCGTCGCCGAACGCCGAGAGGTTCTGGTTGCCGTACCGGTCGATCTGGTTGGCGCCCATCACCACGTGGCGCTTGCCCGAGGCCAGGACCTCGAAGACGCGGTTGAACGGGATCCAGCCCTCGAACTCGTTGACCTTGCCCACCGCGGGGGTGTCGGCGAGAAACAGCGACTCGGCGTCGGTGACCATGAGGTCCGGCTCCGTGGTCAGCCGCGCGAGGCGCGCGCCGATCGTGGCCATGGGGGTCATGGGGGAGGCGAAGATCTCGCCGGCGCCGGCGAAGATCTCGGCGCACGCCACCGCGCAGTAGTCGGCGCGCTCGATCGTGGTCGTGGTGCTCTCGGACATCACTTGGCTCCCTTCGAAGCGGCCTTCTCGGC
>DUTZ01000599.1 GCA_012841845.1 Actinomycetales bacterium
GGGCGCCAGCCAGCCCGGCACCGGCGAGGGGAGCCGGACGGTCGCCGCCAGGCCGCGGTCGCGCAGGTCCGCCGGGTCCCGCCACCGGATGGTGCCGCCGTCCACCTCGCCCGTGGACGCCACGACCGTGCCGGGGACGTGGACCGTGAGGTCGAACTCCGGCGGTGGCCGGGAGTCCTCGCCCGGGGTCGTGGAGACGTCGACCTTCGGCACGACGAGGAAGAGGTGCCCGTCGTCGGCGGACAGGAACTGCCGTCCCCACAGGGGGTCGTCCGGCAGGGCCTCGAGCGGGGTCGACCCCGTGAGGTGGCACGCGATCTCGTCGGATTCCTCCGGGGCCAGCGTCCGCGCGGTGATGCCCGGGGGGAGCTTGTGCCAGCACGGTGAGATCCCGTACGTGTGCCGGTGCCGGACGACCACGTCGATGGTCACCTCGTCGGTCCCGACGTGCACCTCCCCGACCGCCGAGCAGCCGCTGAGCAGGGCCGCCGCGGCAACGGTGGCCGCGGCCAGGAGGCGGGGCGCGCGGCCGTGCTCACGCATCGGGGGCCCAGACACGGGGATCCTCGGGTTCGGCCGGCGACTCGGGCGACTCCGGTGCGGCCACGGTCCCGGCGGACGCCTCGCCCACGGCATCCCCCGCGTTGCGCAGGGCCACCGGACGCCGCCGCAGCCACGTCAGCCCCCCGACGGCGGCCGCCCCCCACACGACGCCGAGGCCGGCGGGGAGGGCCCAGCGGGGGATCGGGGAGTACCGGGACGCCGTCGCGCTCACCCCCTCGGTGCGGACGCGGTCGGCGTCGGTCCACCGGACGGTCGACCCGTACACCCACGCCCCGTCGGAGGCGGCCACGACGGCACCGGGGAAGTGGACCGACACGTCGAGCGCCTCGAGGGGGTCGTCCTCCCGGCTGAGCGCGCTCGGGGGCCAGCGCAGGAACAGGTGGTCCCGGCCTTGGAGCAGGAGCCCGGCGCCCGTGGCCGCGACCAGGGGTACCTCCCCCTCGAGGGAGCAGGCGATGGTGCCGGGGGGTGAGGGCAGGGGGGTCATGACCCACTCCCCGTTCATGGAGGAGCACGGGCTGTCGCCGACCGCGTCGCCGGACGTGGCGTGGGAGATCGTCAGGTCCAGGCTGAGCGCGTCGTCGCCCACCACGATGTCCCCCTGCACCGAGCAGGCGGCGAGCGGCAGCAGGGCGAGCACCACCGCCGCGCGGACCGTGCGGGGGACGGGCATGCGGCCACCCTAGGTCATGGGTGCGGGGCGGGCACCCGGTCGGCGGGCAGGACGAGCGCGAGCGCCGGGCCCCAGCCGATGGTCACGGTCACGCCCCGACCCAGACCCCGCCGCGGCTACACTTCGCCGCATGGCCGGCCTGATCCACCACGAGGACCTCGAGACGGTCCGCGAGCGGAGCCGGATCGACGACATCGTCAGTTCCTTCGTCATGCTCAAGCCCGCCGGTGGGGGCGCGCTGGTGGGGCTGTGCCCGTTCCACGACGAGAAGACGCCCAGCTTCCGGGTCACGCCGAGCAAGGGCTTCTACTACTGCTTCGGCTGCGGCGAGGGCGGCGACGTCATCAAGTTCGTCCAGCAGATCAACAACATGGGCTTCACCGAGGCCGTCGAGTTCCTGGCCGACCGCTGCGGCGTCCAGCTGCGCTACACCGACGGAGACGGCGGGCCCCGGCACGAGCCGGGGCTGCGCATGCGCATCCTCGAGGCCAACCAGCTCGCCGCCGAGTTCTACGCCTCCCAGCTCGCCAGCCGGGACGCCCTGACCGGCCGGGTCTTCCTCGACCAGCGCGGCTTCACCCGCGAGCACGCCGATCACTTCGGCATCGGCTACGCGCCGCGCGGTGGGCGTGACCTGTTCAACCATTTGACCGCGAAGAAGTTCAGCAAGGAGGACCTCGTCAAGGCCGGCCTGGTGCGCGAGCAGGGCTGGGACTTCTTCCAGGGCCGCCTGCTGTGGCCGATCCGGGACGCCGGGCGTTCGACGCTCGGGTTCGGCGCGCGCAAGCTCTACGACGACGACCGAATGCCCGCCAAGTACCTCAACACGCCCGAGTCGATCGTCTACAAGAAGAGCCACGTGCTCTACGGGCTCGACCTGGCGCGCAAGAACATCGGCAAGAAGAACCAGGCCGTTGTCGTCGAGGGCTACACCGACGTCATGGCCTGCCACATCGCGGGCGTCGACACCGCGGTCGCCTCGTGCGGCACCGCGTTCGGCCCCGACCACAGCCGCATGATCGCGCGGCTGATGACCTCCGACGCGCTGGCCGGAGAGGTCGTGTTCACCTTCGACGGGGACGCGGCCGGCCAGGCCGCCGCCCTGAAGGTGTTCTCCTCCGACGCCACGTTCTCGTCGCAGACCTACGTGGCGATCGAGCCCACGGGCATGGACCCGTGCGACCTGCGCATCCAGCAGGGGGACGCCGCCGTGCGCGAGCTGGTCGCCCGCCGGGTGCCGCTCTACCGGTACGTGATGAAGAACACCCTCGGCCAGTTCGACCTCGACCGCGCCGAGGGACGCCTGGGGGCCGTCCGCGCGGCGGCGCCCCTCGTGGCGTCGGTGCGGGACCGGTCACTGGTCTCGGAGTACCTGCGCGAGCTCGCCGGCATGGTCGGCATGGACACCGACACGGTCCGGGCCGAGGTGCAGCGGGCCAACAACCGGCGGGTCGAGCCCGACCGGTATGGCCGGCAGGAGGCCGTGACCGAGCCCGAGGCGTCCACGGCGGGGGGACAAGCGGCGATGATGCTGCTGCCCGACGCCGGCGACCGCCGTTTGGCGACCGAGCGGGGGTTCCTCAAGCTGGTGGTGCAGCACCCGAGCCTGTTCCCCGAGGACTGGGGCGGCGTGGTGGCCGAGGACTTCCAGCACCCGAGCTACCGGGCCGTGTTCGAGGTGGCCGCCGCCACCGATCGCCAGCAGGCCGGCTTCGCGCAGGCCATCGTCGACGGCATGCCCGACCCGGTGGGGGAGCAGCTCGTGGTCGCCCTGTCGGTCGAGCCACTGCTCGCCGAGCCGTCGGGGGCCTACGCCCGTGAGTACGCGGCCCGCCTGCGGCTGGCCCGGGTGGTGCGCGACATCAACGACCTCAAGTCGCGCATGCAGCGCACCAACCCCGTCGACGAGCAGGTCGCCTACAACCGGATGTTCGCCCAGCTGCTCGAGCTCGAGACGCGGCGCCGGACGCTGGAGCAGCACGCCGTCGGCTCGTAGGCAAGGGGCTGCGCGGGTTCGGTGTTGTCCGGATGTTGCCGGGGGATCGACCTCCCCCGCCGCCTTCTGGGACGCCTCGTCCAGCAGGGTCGGGGCATGCACACCACCGCCCCCACCGTCCCGCCCGCCCCCACCCTCCTGTCCGTGCCGGTGGATGACCCGGCCGACCACGGGTTCGTCGAACTGCTCACCGCGGAGGAGGAGACCCGCCTCGTCCGGCTGATGGAGGCCGGCGTCGCCGCCGAGGCCGCCCTGCGGGGCCGGCTGGGTGCCCCGCCGGACGCCCGGACCGAGGAACTCCAGACCCTCGTCGAAGCGGGCGACCAAGCACGCAACGCCTTCACGCAGGCCAACGTCGGCCTCGTCTGGTGGGTCGCGGCCCCCATCGCCCGGTCCACCGGCCACGGCCGCGACGAACTCGCCCAAGAGGGCATGGTCGGCCTGCTGGAGGCGATCCAGCGGTTCGACCCGGCGCGTTCCCGGTTCGCCACCTACGCGCTGCCCCGGATCAGGATGCGGGTGTGGGACGCCGCGGTCACCTCCCACGGCGGGCTCGGCCTCTCCGCGCGCCGGGCCCGGCGCTGGCGCCAGGTGCGTGGTGCCGCGGCCCGGCTGACGGTCGTCCTCGCCCGGAAGCCGCGGGCCGAGGAGGTCGCGGAGGAACTGGGGGAGAGCGTCGGCGTGGTCCGGTCGCTGCTCGCGTTCACGCCGCCCGTCACCCTGCCGCCGGACGCCCCGGGCTGGGACGAGGCGGCGGCGGGGGGACCGCAGCCCACGGCGTCCCAGGTGGACGGGCTGGCGGTGCGGAGGCTGCTGCGCCGGCTGGACCCCCTCGACCGGGCCGTGGTCAGCCAGCTGTTCGGCCTGGACGGCCCCGTGCGCAGCCACGTTGAGGTGGCGCGGGCGCTGGGGCGCAGTGAATCGACCATCCGGCGCCGCGAGCGCCAGGCCCTCACCCTCCTGCGGGCCGGGACGGCGGCACGGTTGGCCGCGTGAGGCGGGCACAATGGGGGGCGTGAAGCTCTTCTCGCGCAATGCGCTGCCCGCTGACCTCCGGGCCCAGGTGGACGCCCACCTCGGACGCCGACCCCGCGTGCTCGCGTGGGGACGCACCGAGGACGGCGCCGTGGTGGCCCTGCACGACCGGCTCGTGCGGGTCATCGCTGACGACGTGACCCAGCTCGGGTGGCACGACGTCCTGCGCGGCGGGTGGGACGACGAGAACCAGCGGATGCGCTGGGTGCAGATGTCAACCGGCGAGGAGTTCTCGGTGCCGCTGGTCGCGCCCGGTTCGTTCCCCGAGGTGTTCAAGGAGCGCGTCGAGGCGACCTTCCTGTTCCAGACGGCGATCTACCCGAAGCCGGGCAAGGCCGTCACCATCAGCGCACGCCGCAACCTCATGGACGACGGGGACCGCGTGCTGTGGACCGCGCACCCGGCCCCGGGTGTGCGGATGGACGAGGAGACGGTCGCCTTCACCGAGGCTGAACTGGGTCGACTGCGCGCTGAGTACGCCTTTTGATCCTGCGTCAGACGTGGCGGCGGACCGTGGTGGACCCAACTTTGCGAACTCCGTGCCGGCTGGTAATCTCTTCTCTCGCGCGCAACGATCCCCTGTAGCTCAATTGGCAGAGCATCTGACTGTTAATCAGAGGGTTACTGGTTCGAGTCCAGTCGGGGGAGCCAA
>DUTZ01000600.1 GCA_012841845.1 Actinomycetales bacterium
CGGGGCTACAGCGCCACCGTGTCCTCAGGGTGGTCGGAGTCCTTGAGCGGAGCCTGCGCGCCGCCGGAGAGCACGGTCTCCCCGAGTCGGGCGTCGCGGTACTTGTCGGCCTGGGCCTGGGTGATCGGCTCGCGCTTGCCGTCCTTGGCGTAACAGACCGGCAGCCACGCGCCCTCGGCGTCGAGCCGCGCCACGATCCGCGGGCGGAGCCGGAACGCTTGGAGCATGTGCGACCAGCCCACGATCGTGTCGAGGTCGGACGCCTCGGCGTCCGGCCGCGAGTCGGTGGTGCAGAAGTGCTGGACGCTCCGCCAGACGGCGAAGTGCCCACCGGGCGCCGCCGTCGGGTCCACCGCCACGGCCTTCGGCGCACGGGGCGACCTGGGGGCCTTTCGCGAGGGCGCGGGGGGTGGGGGCGGCGGGGGCGAGGTGTTCTCCCCCGCCTCCACGCGGCGGCGGGCCTCCGCCATGCGTGCCTGCCGTCGTTGCGCCGCCGCTCGTCGCTCGCTCGCGTCCCCGAAGCCGGTCATGCGTCGACAGTACGCGTCACATGTCCAGGCCGAGGTCCAGCACGGCGACCGAATGAGTGAGACCGCCCACGGCGAGGTAGTCCACCCCGCACCGGGCGTAGTCGGCCGCCACGTCCAGCGTCAGCCCGCCGCTCGACTCGAGCCGGGTCCCCGGCGCGACCGCGTCGCGGCGCTGCACGGCGATCTGGGTCTGCCAGACCGGGAAGTTGTCGAGCAGGACCAGGTCCACGCCGGCGGCGAGCATCTCGTCGAGCTGCTCGAGCGAGTCCACCTCGACCTCGCACGGCAGGTCCGGGAAGCGCTCCCGCACGGCATCCAGCGCGGGCCGGACCCCGCCCGCGGCCACGACGTGGTTGTCCTTGACCAGCACCGCGTCGCCCAGGCCCAGCCGGTGGTTGACCCCGCCGCCGCAGCGCACCGCGTACTTCTGCAGCAGCCGCATCCCGGGCATCGTCTTACGGGTGTCGCGCACCGCGCAGCGCGTGCCCTCGAGCCGGTCCGCCCAGGCCCGGGTCGCGGTGGCCACCCCGGACAGGTGGCACACCAGGTTGAGCATCGTGCGCTCGGCGGTGAGCAGCCCCCGTGTGGGCGCCTCGATCTCGGCGACCACGTCGCCGGCGGACACGCGATCGCCGTCAGCGGCCAGCAGCCGCACCTCGTAGCCCTCGCCCAGGACCTCCGCCGACACCATCCCGATGAGCGGCAGCCCGGCCACCACCCCGTCGGCGCGGCTGGTCATCCGGGCCACGGCGCGGGCGTCCGAGGGGACGGTCGCGGCCGAGGTCGCGTCCGGGCCGTAGCGCAGGTCCTCCTCGAGGGCGCGCCGGACGGCGAGCAGGGCGTCGGCCCGGGTGTCGGGGTCGAACCCCTCGTCGTCCCCCGGCGCGGCCCCGGCGGGCCCGACGCTCACTCCCCGGACCCCGGGTTGCCGATGGCGATCATCCGCTCCACCGACCCGCGCGCGGCCTCGGCGGTCGCCGGGTCCACGTCCACCTCGTCGGCCCCCACGACCAGGGCGCGCAGCAGGGCGGCCGGGGTGATCATCTTCATGTACGGGCAGCTCGCCTCGTCGTTGACGGGCAGGAAGTCGATCTCGGGGGCGGCCTTGCGCAGCTGGTGGATCATGCCGATCTCGGTGGCCACGAGGACCTCCTCGGCGCCCGAGGCGCGGGCGGCGTCGACCATGCCGCCGGTCGACAGGATCTTGACCCGGTCGGCGGGCACGGCGCCCTCGTCCGCCAGGTGCAGGGCGCTCGTGGCGCAGCCGCACTCGGGGTGCACGAACAGCTCGGCGTCCGGGTGCCGCTCCGCCTGATCCTCCAGCTGGTCGCCGTTGATCGCGGCGTGCACGTGGCACTCGCCGGCCCACACCCGGACGTTGTCGCGCCCGGTCATCCGGCGCACGTGCTGGCCGAGGAACTGGTCGGGCAGGAAGAGCACCTCGCGGTCCGGGTCGATGGACTCCACCACGTCCACGGCGTTGGAGCTCGTGCAACAGATGTCGGTGAGGGCCTTCACCGCGGCGGTGGTGTTGACGTAGGAGACCACCACGGCATCCGGGTGCTCGGCCTTCCACTCGGCCAGCTGCTCCGCCGTGATCGAGTCTGCCAGCGAACAGCCGGCGTCGGCGTCCGGGATGAGGACGGTCTTGTCCGGCGAGAGGATCTTGGCGGTTTCGGCCATGAAGTGGACGCCGCAGAAGATGATCGTGGACTGCTCGGCGCTCGCGGCGATGCGCGACAGTGCCAGCGAGTCGCCCACGTGGTGGGCGATGTCCTGGATCGCGGGGACCTGGTAGTTGTGCGCCAGGATGACGGCGTCGCGCTCGGCCGCGAGCCGGCGGACCTCGTCCGCCCACTCCTGCGTGGCCTCGACGCCCGTATAGCCGTGCTCGCCCCGACGGATCCGCGCGGCCAGCGGCGAATCGAGCCGTCCGACGGCGGTGCGTGCTCCAGTGGCAGTGCTCATCGCTGCCCCCTCCCGGTGAGTCGTGCGGGCCGGTGCATCACCGGCCCCGTTTTCGTCTTACAATCGAAAACATGCGGAAGTCTAACACCGGGCACGAGGTGCTCGTCGTCGTGGGGCAGGTCAGACCCGTCCCCGACGCCGTCGAACCCGTTCTCCACGTGTTGTTGTGGCGCCACGGCCTGGGCCCCGAGGCGGGGCGGTGGGCGCTGCCCGGCGGCGAGGTGCGTGACGACGAGGACCTCGCCTCCTCCGCGCGCCGGCAGCTCGCGGAGAAGGTCGATGTGCGCTCGCTCAGCCACCTCGAGTCGGTGTCCGAGTTCTCCGACCCGGCCCGGGTGCCCGGCCGGCGGGTGTTCGCCTCCGGATTCCTGGGGGTCCTCCCCTGCGACGCCGACCCGGCGATCCCCGACGACACCGCGTGGTTCCCGGTCGACGCCCTCCCGGACACCGTCTTCGACCACGCCGAGATCGTGGCCCGCGCCCGCGCCCGCCTGGCCGCCAAGCTGTCCTACTCCACGCTCGGCTTCGCCCTGGCCCCCGAGGAGTTCACGCTCTCGGCCCTGGCCCAGCTGTACGCGGCGGCGCTCGGCCACCCGGTGGATCCCACCAACCTGCAACGCGTGCTCACCCGCCGCGGCGAACTCGTCCGTTGCGGCCGCAGTGCACCCCCGGGCCCGTCCGGCGGCCGCCCCGCGGCCCTCTACCGCTTCGCCGAGCGGCGGCTGCGGATCACCGACCAGTTCGCGGCGCTCAGGCCTCCCGCCCGACGGCCGGATCCGGTGCACTGACCGGACCGGTGTCATCCGGGCCGACGTCATCCGGGTCGGCGGGCCCGTCGCCCAGATCGTCCGAGGTGGCGAAATGCGCCAGGGCCGCCGCGGTCAGCAGCGCCACGGTCGCCGCGGCCACGAACCATCCGGCGCCGGCCGGCAGCGCCCCCCACGACGGCCCGGACTCGCCGTAGACCATCGGGCCGAAGAACAGCGGCCCCACCTCGGGAGGCAGCCCGAGCACGACGCCCGACGGCGTGTCCTCGTCCGGGGCGAGCAGCAGATCAGCCACGGGTGTGGCCGCCGCCGCGGCCGCGACGCAGGTCAGCGCGGGCACGCCCGCGAGCACGACCAGCCCCCTCGGTCTCCGTAGATCAGGATGGCGCCGCCACAGGACGAGGACCGCGCACACGACCGCGGCGCCCAGCAGCACGAGCAGCAGCAACAGCTGTGCCCCGCCGGCCGAGCCGGATTCCGGGAACAGCACCCCACGGCCCTCGCCCACCGAGACCAGCTCGGTGCGCGGCGCGCCCACGAGCCACAGGGCGAGCGCCGCCACGGCCGGGGCGAGCACGCCGACGGCGGTGCCCACCACCCGGGGACTCACCCGACCACCCCGCGGGCTCACCCGACGTCGAGGACGTCGGCCGAGATCGCCCCGTGGCGCGAACAGCGTGCCGTCCAGCCGACGGGGTCCACCTGCACGACCATCCGGCGGCCGCAGAGCTGGCAGAAGCGCGGCGCCTCCAGCCCTAGTTCGGCCGCCCGGAACACCTGCCCGGACGGGCCTTCCGCGAGGTCGGCCCCCGTGAAGGGATCGAACCGCGGGGGGACGCCGGTCAACAGCGCCCGCTCGAGCTCGGTCGGGTCCGCGCCGTCCCTCGTCGTCGTCACCGTCGCCCCCGTGCTCATCAGATGGTGTCGTTGAGGGCCTTGATCGGCATCTGCAGGTCCTCGAGCAGATCCAGGTCCTTCTCCGCCTTGCGGCCGAGCGTGGTGAGGTAGTTGCCCACGATGACGGCGTTGATGCCGCCGGTCAGGCCCTGCTCCGCGCCGAGGTCGCCGAGCGTGATCTCGCGGCCGCCGGCGAAGCGCAGGATGGTGCGCGGCAGGGCGAGACGGAACGCGGCGATCGACTTGAGCGCCTCGGTGGCGGGCAGCACCTCGAGGTCGCCGAACGGCGTGCCGGGGCGCGGGTTGAGGAAGTTGAGCGGGACCTCGTCCGGGTCGAGCGCGGCCAGGTCGGCGGCGAACTCGGCGCGCTGCTCGAGGGTCTCGCCCATGCCGAGGATGCCGCCGCAGCACACCTCCATGCCCGCCTCGCGAACCATGCGCAGCGTGTTCCAGCGCTCCTCCCACGTGTGGGTGGTGACCACGTTGGGGAAGTGCGACCTGGCGGTCTCGAGATTGTGGTTGTAGCGGTGCACGCCGAGCGCGGCGAGCTGGTCGACCTGCTCCTGCGTGAGCATGCCCAGCGAGCACGCCACCTGGATGTCCACCTCGTTGCGGATCGCCTCGACGCCCGCGGCCACCTGGGCCATGAGCCGCTCGTCCGGGCCGCGGACCGCGGCGACGATGCAGAACTCGGTGGCGCCCGTCTTGGCGGTCTGCTTGGCCGACTCCACGAGCTGCGGGATGTCGAGCCACGCGGCGCGCACCGGCGAGGCGAACAGGCCCGACTGGCTACAGAAGTGGCAGTCCTCGGGGCAGCCGCCGGTCTTGAGGCTGATGATGCCCTCGACCTCGACCTCCGGGCCACACCACCGCATGCGCACGTCGTGGGCCAGCGCGAGCAGCTCCTCCAGCTTCTCGTCGGGCAGCTGCAGGACCCGCAGCACCTGGTCGCGGCTCAGCCCCTCGCCCCGCTCGAGCACCTGCTCGCGGGCCTCGGCCAGGATGTCGGTCATCTCCGGTGCGGACGTCACTTCGGGCACTCTCCTAGGTCGGTGTTCCCCGCGCGGCGTCGGGCCGGGCGGCGGGCACGGCTGCCATTATGACGTCAGCCTCAGATTTGGGGGCGCACCGGGTGCGAACCACCCCGGCGCGGCGGCGCGGAACGTCTCGGGGGCCAGTGTCCCGGCCCCCTCCGGCACCGCTCCGAGCAGCGGCACCCCGGTCAGTCGCGGAAGGTCCTCCAGATTGCAGCGGGCCGCCAGGTCGGGCTCGGCGGGGAGGGAACCGACGAGCACCCCGGCGCAGACCAGGCCGCGACGCCGGATCTCCCGCACCGTCAGCTCGGTGTCGCTGAGCGTGCCGAGCCCGGCCCGGGTCACCACCACGACCGGCGCGTCGAGCGCGGCCGCCACGTCGAGCACCGTGAGGTCGGTGCCGAGCCGCACGAGCGCTCCCCCCGCGCCCTCGACCAGGACGAGATCGGCGTCGATCCCGCGGACATCGGCGAGGAATCCGTCCAGGGTGGACTGCGGTTCCCCCGCCACGCGGGCGGCGGTCTCCGGTGCCAGCGGATCGCGCAGGCGCCGGCCCTCGAGCGCGACGTCCGCCCCGCCGAGCCCGGCGACCACGTCGACGTCCCCGGACTCCCCCGTCTCCAGCCCCGTCTGGATCGGCTTGTAGACGGCGGTGCGCAGACCCCGGTCACGGGTGAGCGCGACGAGCGCCGCCGCGGCGACCGTCTTGCCCACGTCGGTGCCGGTGCCCGACACCACGAGGGCCCTCACGCGAGCGCCCCTACGGGCCCGTGGTCGGCGAGCACCTCGCCGAGGACCACGCGGACCCGCTCGAGATCCCCGGGGGTGAGGTCGGCCCGCGCGGTGAGGCGCAGCCGCGAGGTGCCCTCGGGGACCGACGGCGGGCGGAAG
>DUTZ01000601.1 GCA_012841845.1 Actinomycetales bacterium
GACGTCCCGGGCCGGGCCGGTGTGAGCGGTACCGGGCGGGCGCCGGCGACGCCGACGTGGGCGCCCGGGGCAGCACGACGGACCCGGACTCCGGTCCGCGGTGATTAGTGTGTGTGCATGGCGAATCCCCGGTGGCAGCAGGCCCGCGACGCGGCGGCCCGGATCACCGCGCGGGTGCGCGAGATCGACCGCAGCCCGAGGATGGTCGACGGGGTCCGCCGTGTCCGACGGGCGCTACCCGGGGATTCCGGGTTCGGAGATCCGCTGTCCGCCGCCGGACGCGACGGTGCGGGAACGGTCGCCCGGGTGGCCGGCGTGCTGTTCGACGAGCACCCCACGGCCTCCCGCGAGCTGACGCTGAGCGGGCTGCAGGTCTGGCAGTCGTTGCTGGAACGCGCGGGAGGGGGAGCCGGCGACGCGGAGGTCACGCTCGTGTTCACCGACATCGTCGGCTTCTCGGACTGGGCCCTACGGGCCGGTGACGAGGAGACCCTCCGCCTGCTCAGGGCGGTCTCCTCCGCCACCGAACCCCACGTCCGTCGGCATCGCGGGCACGTCGTCAAGCGGCTCGGCGACGGGATGATGGCGGTCTTCCCGGCTCCTCAACTCGCCTTCGACGCGGTCCTGGACTGCCTCGCGGGCCTCGAGGAGGTGGAGGTCGGTGGCTGGACGCCGCGGATCCGGGTCGGGATACACACCGGGCGCCCCCGGGCGCTCGGCGGCGACTACCTCGGCGTGGACGTCAACATCGCCGCCAGGCTCGCGGAGCGGGCGGGTGCCGGCGAGATCCTCGTCAGCGGGGCGGCCATGGAGCGCCTCGACCGGTCACGAGTCGAGCCCCGCCGCAAGCGGTCGTTCCGGACGAGGAGGGTCAAGGGCGTGCCCGAGGGGATCGAGATCTACACGGCGACGCCGCGGTGACCGGCGACCGCTACACCGCCCGCAGTTGCCCCACGACCTCGGCGAGCAGCGCGACCGCGCCCTGCTTGGAGAGCGGGTCGTTGCCGTTGCCGCACTTGGGCGACTGGATGCAGGAGGGGCACCCGGACTCGCACTCGCACGCGCGGATCGCCTCGAGCGTCGCGCCCAGCCAGGTGGCGGCGCGGCGGTAGCCGCGCTCGGCGAACCCGGCGCCACCGGCGTAGCCGTCGTAGACGAACACCGTCGGCAGCCCCGTGTCGGCGTGCAGGGCGGTGGAGACGCCGCCGATGTCCCAGCGGTCGCACGTGGCCACCAGCGGCAGCAGCCCGATCGCCGCGTGCTCGGCCGCGTGCAGCGCGCCCGGCCAGTCCGCCTCCTCGAGTCCGGCCACCCTCAACAGCTGTGGGGTGAGCGTGTACACGACCGCGCGCGTGGCCAGCGTCGTGGGCGGCAGGTCGAGCGGGGTCACGTCGAGGATCTCGCCGCCGCGCAGCCGCCGCTGGTACCCGGTGACGAGGGTGGTCACCTCGACCTCGGCGAGCGACAGGGTGACCGGCCCGGCCTCGACCGACTCGAGCGTCTCCACCATGTCGATCGACACCTGCTCACGCGCGGAGGTGGTCCACTCGGGGACCTCCGGGTGGCACAGGGCCAGCCCGTCGTCGAGGTCCAGCTCGTCCACCACGAACGACTCGCCCTGGTGCAGGTAGAGCGCCCCGGGATGCACCTGTGAGCGTGCGCGCACGGAGTCGATCGTGCCGAGCATGCGGCCGTCGGTGGCGTCCACGATCACCACCTCGGCCCCGCCGGTGCCGCGGATGTCCACCTCGGCGTGCGGGGCGTGGTCGTCGGCGGCCGGGTACCAGCCGGCGGGCCGGCGGCGCACGAGCCCGTCGGCGGCCATCGCCTCGAGCACCGGCACCGCGCCCCAGACCTCCGCCTCGGCGTGGC
>DUTZ01000602.1 GCA_012841845.1 Actinomycetales bacterium
CCGTGGCCGGGCACGACGATCGCGGCCCGCCCGCCGGCGTTCACCAGCGCCCGCAGCCGGGTGAACATCGCCGCCATCTCGGCGTCCTTGCCGCGCGGGGCGGGCGGCTCGGCGGAGGGCACGTCCACCACGAGACCGTCCTCGTCGTCGACGAGGAACCCCGGCGGGACGAGCTGCCACCAGGGCGTGCCGGACTCGGCGCACTCCTGCCTGACGGCCGAGAAGGTGCGGTAGCCGGAGCCGGACAGGTCCAGGGTCTCGCTGTCCACGGGGGCGTCGCCGCCCATCGTGGCCGCGGTCCACGAGGCCTCGAGGAACTCCCGGCCCGCCTGCGCGAGGTCGGCGGCGCGGCGGCGGACCTTGTCCGGGTCGCACACCACGACGCGCGTGCCCTCGGGCATGAGCGCGGGCAGCAGCGCCATCTCCCCCGGCACCAGCACCGAGGTCAGGGCCTCCATGCCGTCGCGCGGGACGCCCTCGGCCAGCGAGTCGAGCAGCTCGGCGAGGGTGGGGTTGGCGCGGTGCTCGGCGGCCAGCTCGCGGGCGCGGGCGCGCACGTCGTCGTCGAGGAGCAGCTCGCGGCACGGATACAGGGTGGTCTCGGCCACCTCGCCGTCGGGCAGCGAACGCTGGTCCGCCACCGAGAACTCGCGGATCTCGGCCACCTCGTCGCCGTCGAACTCGATGCGCAGCGGGTGGTCGGCGGTGGTCGGGAAGACGTCCACGATGCCGCCGCGCACCGCCACGTCGCCGCGGCGGGCCACCATGTCCTCGCGGGTGTAGGCGAACTCGGCCAGGCCGGCGAGCAGGTCGGCGGGGTCCAGCTCGGCCCCACGCGCCACCCGGATCGGCTCCCGGCGGGCCGCCCCCGGCGAGATGGGCTGCACCACCGAGCGCGCGGCCGCCACCACGATCCGCGGCGCGTTCCCGGACACCACCGCGTTGAGCACGCGCAGGCGGCAGCCGATCGTGTCCGCGGCCGGCGAGAGACGCTCGTGCGGCAGCGTCTCCCAGCTCGGGAACTGCGCCACCTCGTCGTCACACATCCCGGCCAACTCGTCGGCGAGCTCCTCCACTTCCCGCTCCGTGGCCGTCACCACCAGCAGCGGGGCGCGGGAGGCGAGCTCGGCCACGAGGAACGGCCGCAGCGACTCCGCCGCGCGCACCACCGCGGCGTCCCGGTCCAACGCCTCGCGCACGGGCGCCAGCGCCGGCGACGCCGAGACCGTCCCGGCCAGTCCGGCGAGGGACGTCGCTGTGGTCTCGGCAGTGGTGGTCACGCGGGTTCCGCCTCCGGGGTCGTGGTGGGGTCGCGGCGCCGTGGCCGCCGACGGGGGCGGTCGGGCCGCCCCGGGGAGCACCAGTCTAGGGGCGCGGCCCCGTCGGTACTCTGTGCGCATGAGCGAGACCACAGCCACCCGGCACGACGCCGACCCCGACGGCCGGGACGCCACCGCGGCGGAGCACCCCCGCGAGCCGCGGCCCTTCACCGACCGCGGCATCGGCGTGCTGATCAGCGTGCTCTCCGCGATCGCGCTGGCGGCCTCGTTCCAGCTGGCCGTGGACAACATGCGGCTGCTCGAGAACCCGGACTACACCCCGGCGTGCAACTTCTCGCTGCTCATGAGCTGCAAGAGCGTGCTCAACGCCGAGCAGGGCTACGTCTTCGGCTTCCCCAACCCCTTCCTGGGGATGGTCGGGTTCGCGCTGCTGCTCGCGATCGGCGTCGGCGCCGCCTCGGGCGCCCGGTTCCCGCGCTGGTACTGGGTGGGCGCGCTGCTCGGGCTGACGTTCGGCGCCGGGATGGTGCACTGGTTCGCGTTCCAGTCGATCTTCGTGATCCAGGTGCTGTGCCCCTGGTGCATGGTCGTGTGGACCATGACCATCCCCATGTTCTGGTACACGCTGCTGCACGTGCTGGCCACGCTCACCGGCGCCCGCTGGGTGCGCGTGCTGCAGAACTGGCACCTCGTGCCCGTGGTGGTCTGGTACCTCGCCGTGGCCGGGATCATCCTGTGGGCGTTCTGGGACTTCTACTGGGCGGACTTCTTCGCCGGCCTGTGACCGTTCGATGACGCGGCTACTACCCCCTCCGGGCGCGCCACGCCACCGGATGCGCACGCGCCCCGGGCGTGCTCCCCTAGTTCGGCGGGACCCGACCTGCCGGAGGGGAGAGACCATGCCGCTCACCGGGATCGACGTGGTGGTGCCGGCGCACGACGAGGAGGAGCTGCTCGGCGCGTGCCTCGACGCGCTCGAGGCCTGCCTCGCCTCCGCACCCCTGCCGGCGACGCTCACCGTGGTCCTGGACGACTGCGCCGACCGCACCGAGGAGCTGGCCCGCGGCCGCGCCCGGCTCGTCCACGTGGACGGCCGCAACGTGGGCGCCGCCCGCGCCGCCGGGTTC
>DUTZ01000047.1 GCA_012841845.1 Actinomycetales bacterium
GACACGGCGCGCGCCACCGATGCGCTGCCGCAGCTCACGCTCGGCCGCCCCGGCCCACGCGTCGGCCCCGGCGGAGCCCCCGCTCACTCGAGGATCTCCTCGTCCGGGTCGATGAGGCCGCGGCGCACGCGCTTGCGGTACTTGCGCTCGGCGGCGCCCACGCGCTCGTCGGACTCGAGGCGGATGTCGGTGCCGCGGCCGGTGCGCATGAGGTCCACGCCGGCGGGCGTCTGCGGCTCCCAGTCGAAGGAGACGTCGCCGATGGTGACCGTGCAGCCCTCCTCGGCGCCGGCGGAGATGAGCGCCTCCTCGACGCCGAGCCGGGCCAGCCGGTCGGCGAGGAAGCCCACGGCCTCGTCGTTCTCGAAGTCGGTCTGGCGGATCCAGCGCTCGGGCTTGGTGCCGGTCACCACGTAGCCGCCGGGGGTGGCGGGGTCGCGGCGGATCTCAAAGTCGCCGGCGTCGACCGCCTTGGGGCGGATGACGATCCGCTCGGGCGCCGCCACCGGGTGCGCCTTGCGGTGCGCGGTGACCAGCTCGTAGAGGCCGTAGCGCAGCTCGTCGAGGCCCTTGTGGGCCACCGCGGAGATCGCGTAGACGGGCCAGCCCTTGTCGCGGAAGTGCTGGGTGACCATCTCGGCCATGTCGGCGGCGTCGGGCACGTCGATCTTGTTGAGCACCACCACGCGGGGCCGCTCGGCGAGGTCGCCGAGGCCCGCGTCGGCGAGCTCGGGCTGGTAGGCGGCGAGCTCGGCCTCGAGCGCGTCGACGTCGGAGATCGGGTCGCGGTCGGCCTCGAGGGTGGCGCAGTCCACCACGTGGGCGAGCACGGCGCAGCGCTCGATGTGGCGCAGGAAGTCCAGGCCGAGGCCGCGGCCCTGGCTGGCGCCGGGGATGAGGCCGGGGACGTCGGCGATGGTGAACGTGTCGTCGCCCACCGACACCACGCCCAGGTTGGGCTGGAGGGTGGTGAAGGGGTAGTCGGCGATCTTGGGCTTGGCCGCCGAGAGCACCGAGATGAGCGAGGACTTGCCCGCCGAGGGGTAGCCCACGAGGCCGACGTCGGCCATGGACTTGAGCTCGAGCGTGACGTCCCTGACCTCGCCGGGCTCGCCGAGCAGCGCGAAGCCGGGGGCCTTGCGGGCGCGGGAGGCCAGGGCCGCGTTGCCGAGGCCGCCCTTGCCGCCCTCGGCGGCCACGAAGCGGGTGCCGGCGCCGGTGAGGTCGGCGACCAGCTCGCCGTGCTCGTCGAGCACCACGGTGCCGGGCGGCACGGCCAGCACGAGGTCGTCGCCCTGGGCGCCGTTGCGGTTGCCGCCCATGCCGGGCTGGCCCTTGCCGGCCCTGGCGTGGGGCCGGAAGTGGAAGTCCAGCAGGGTGTGGACCTGGGGGTCGACGACGAGGACGACGTCTCCGCCCCGCCCGCCGTTACCGCCGTCGGGCCCGCCGAGCGGCTTGAACTTCTCGCGGTGCACCGAGGTGCAGCCGCGGCCGCCGTCCCCCGCCGCGAGGTGGAGGATGACGCGGTCCACGAATCTCGACATGGTGTGGGCTCCTCCTCCGGGGCGTGGACCGGGATGCGGTGGTGGAAATGCTCTCGGGGGCCGGGCGTGGGATCCGTAGACCCCGCCCGGCCCCCGAGGGCGACTCGCGTCGGTGGTTGGCTACCGGGCTCAGGCCTCGGCGCCGACCGGCACGATGTTGACGGTCTTGCGGCCGCGCTTGGTGCCGAACTCGACCGCACCGGCCGAGAGGGCGAACAGCGTGTCGTCGCCGCCGCGGCCGACGTTGACGCCGGGGTGGAACTTGGTGCCGCGCTGGCGCACGAGGATCTCGCCGGCGTTGACCTCCTGGCCGCCGAAGCGCTTCACACCGAGGCGCTGGGCGTTGGAGTCGCGACCGTTACGGGTGCTGGACGCGCCCTTCTTGCTTGCCATGTCCGTGTCCCTCCTTCAGGGATGACGCCGCTGGCGCCGGGGTGGTGGCCGAGCCGGCCGGAGTGGTTACTTGATGCCGGTGATCTTGACGACCGTCAGCGGCTGACGGTGGCCCTGCCGCTTGTGGTAGCCGGTCTTGTTCTTGAACTTGTGGATCCGGATCTTGGGACCCTTGGTCTGCTCGACGATCTCGCCGGAGACGGTGACCTTGGCCAGGGCGTCGGCGGCGGACGTGACGGACGAGCCGTCGACCACGAGGATCGGGGACAGGGACACGGAGGTGCCGGCCTCGCCCTCGATCTTCTCGACCTTGACGAGGTCCCCTTCGGCGACCTTGTACTGCTTGCCGCCGGTCTTGACGATCGCGTACATGGAGGGCTTCCCCTTGCTTCTCGGGTGTGCGGGCGCCTGCGGCACCCACACTTGGTGTGCGGTGTTCTCTCTTGCTCGCGGACTCGCGCCGGTCCGGTGCTCGGGGCGCGACGTCCTGCGCGGCTGCCCATGCGACGGCATAGGGCCGCGACGAGCGACTTGTCAAGGTTACGGCCCGGCGGCACGGTGGGTCAAACCGGCCGCGCCGCCGGGCCGCGCCCC
>DUTZ01000048.1 GCA_012841845.1 Actinomycetales bacterium
ACCAGGCGACCGGCCGACGCGGCGAGCGGCGCGGTCAGCAGCGCCACGAGGCGGGCGGTCCCGGAGGGCAGGGGGACGACCTCGTCGTCGTCACCGGAGCCGTCCCCACACACGCGGATCACCCGCCCCGCCCCGCCGGCCACACCACCGTCGGGGCGGTCGGTGACCAGCACGTCCGCGGGCGGGCCGCCACCGTGGTGGGTGGGCAGCGCGAGCGCGGCGAGGACGGCGCGGACGTCGGCGTCCAGGTCCGGGTCCGCCACGTCGAGGGCGACGGTGCGGGCGGCCGCGGCGGCGGGGAGGTGGTCGGTCACGGGCCCAGCGTGGCGCACCCGGCGGGCCCCGACCCCCGCGGAACGGCCCGCGCGGGCGCCGCCTGTGGAGACACCCCGGGGCTGTGGAGAACCCGCGTGGGACCTGCGAAATGGCGAGAAACCGCGGCAGGGGGGTGCCGCGGTTTCTCTGTTGTCTCAGTTCAAGGGGGGACGAACTGAGCGCCATATAGGGGGATTGCCCTTGCGGGCATGTCAAGTATCACCGATCGTGCAGACGAGCGCAAGGACCGCCCCGGGGTCCGTATCGTGGACGTCGTGACCGCGCATCATCGACCGGGTCCACGGTCCTCGCGGCGCCCCCGGAGGGTCGCCGCGTTCTTCGACCTCGACAAGACGATCATCGCCACCTCGTCGGTGTTCGCCTTCAACAAGTCCTTCCTCGACGAGGGGCTGCTCTCCCGCCGGTCCGTCATCGACCTCGCCTACACGCAGCTCGCCTTCAGCCTCTCCGGCGCCGACGACGACCAGATGGCCAAGGTCCGCCAGGCCATGGCCGCCGCGACCAAGGGCTGGGAGCCGGCCAGGGTCGAGCGGATCGTCACCGAGGCGCTCACCGAGATCGTCCGCCCGACCGTCTTCGCCGAGGCCCGCGACCTCCTCGCCGAGCACCGCGCGCTGGGGCACGACCTGGTGATCGTCTCCGCGTCCGGCGAGGAGCTCGTCGCCCCCATCGCCCGCATGCTGGGCGCGGACCACTACGCCGGCACCCGCATGGCCCGCGACGCCGACGGCCGGTACGCCGGCGAGATCGAGTTCTACTGCCAGGGCAGAGGGAAGGCCGAGGCGGTGCGCGTGTTCGCCGAGCGATACGGCTACGACCTCGACTCCTGCTACGCCTACTCCGACTCCTCGACCGACCTGCCGATGCTCGAGGAGGTGGGGCACCCCACCGCCATCAACCCGGACCGCGTCCTGCGGCGGGAGGCGCTCGAGCGCGGCTGGCCCATCCTCACCTTCGAGAACCCCATGCCGCTGCTGCCGTCCTTCGAGCCGGCTACCGGGCCGATCGTCGGCGTCGCCTCGCTCGTACTCGCCGTGGGCGCGGCGGCGTGTTCCTTCGCCCTCGCCGCGCGCCGGGAGCGCTGAACGCACCGCGCTGCGGGCCCGCCTCCGGTGCCGCGCCCCAATCACCCATCGTGCGACGCCGGGCGGCCCGAGCACGATAGCCGGACCCCACCACGGTGCTCCGCGAACATTTGTGGGGTTCCACCATCGTCCGGGGCCCGCGAGGGGCGGCATGCTGTGGTCACGGTGGCGGAGACGCCAGGGTCGCGGCGGAAGAGAAGTCACGATCCCCCGCCCTCGCCACCGTCGTCGACATTCCGGAACCCACGCGACGGAGAATGCCCGAGAGGCGAACCAGCCGTGGAGTCCGCGCCGATCGTCGCCGACGGTCGTCCCGGACCGGCACACACGGCGGACCACAGGACGCCTGGTACCCGGTATCCCTCGACGGAATCGAAGTGAAGCAGGCGGGCCGGCACGGGTGTGCCGG
>DUTZ01000049.1 GCA_012841845.1 Actinomycetales bacterium
CCGGCGCGCGAGCGCGTTCGCCGAGTTGACCTCCGGGGCGGCGCGGGTGCTCGTGAGCACCGACCTCGCCGGACGTGGCCTCGACCTCGCCGCGATCGGGCACGTCGTCCACGTGGGCCCACCGCACTCGGTCGCCGACCTCGTCCACCGGTCGGGGCGGACCGGCCGCGGGGACGCGGCCGCCGGTGTCGTCGCGGCGCTCGTCCGGCCCCACGAGGTGGCGCGCGTCCGCGCCCAGGCCACCGAGGCCGGCATGACGGTCGAGGTCGTGGACCCTGCGGATCGGTCCGCGGGCGAGCGGCTCACCGCAGCCTTCGGTCCCGAGATCGACCGGCATCGCCGTCGGCGTGAGCCCGCGCCCCCCGCCCGCAGCCGGCGGCCCGCACGGTCCCGGGCCCACCGGCCCAAGAGGAAGCGCCGGTCGTGACCGCGGGCGGGCAACCGGCACCGGCGGTGGTGCCCGAGGAGATCTGGACCGCTTGGGCACGTCGGCACCGCGCCACCGTCGACGCGCTGACGACCGACCACCTCGAGCGTCGCCGGCGCGGCGAGCCCCACCCCGTCGTCGACTTCCTCTTCACCTACTACCGCACCAGCGTGGGCACGGCCGGGCGGTGGCACCCGGGGCCCGGCCTGCTCCTCGAGGGGGCGCACCGCACCGAACGCAGGACCTGGCGGCACTACCGGCACGCGCAGGTCGACGGCCGGGCCGGGCTCGTCGTGGACGCCGACTCGGTGCTCTCCCGCGGCGGGGCACGCCTCGAACGGAACCGTCGCATCGCCGAGGCCACGCTGAGCCGACCGGGCGCCACGGGTTGCTTCGGTCTCCACGAGTGGGCGATGCTCTACGGAACCAGAGGCAGGGAGATCCGCCACGGAGCCGTTCCACTACGCCTGTCGCACGAGCGTATCGACGAGGTGGTCCGCGCCTCCACGCTGCGCTGCACGCACTTCGACGCCTTCCGGTTCTTCACCGAACCCGCCGTCCCACTCAACGCGCACCGGCTCACCCGGGACGACCAGCCACACCGGGAACAGCCGGCGTGCCTGCACGCCGGGATGGACGTCTACGCGTGGGTCGCGGCGATGGAGGCGGGCGCCCCCGGCGAGCTGCTCGTGGACGCGCTCACCGCGGCGTTCGACGCCCGCGAGATCGACATGCGTTCCTCCCCCTACGACCTGTCGCGGTGGGGACTCGAGCCGATCCCGATCGAGACCGCGGCCGGGCGGGCGACGTTCGTGGCGTTCCAGCGCCGGTGGATCGCGCGTTCCTCCGCCCTGAGGCGCCGCTACCTCGCGGCCGCGGCCCGGGTGGACGCCTGGTCGTCCGGGGCACCGCGCGGAGACGATCAGACGGGGGTCGCGCCGAACGTCCGCTCGGCGACCCCGGCCACGACGCGACCGAACTCGGCGTAGGCCTCGTCGCCGGAGGTCGCGGACCGCAGGACGAGCCCCATCGTCCTCCCGGGTCGGGGTTCGGCGAACCGGGCGACGCCGATCCCGGGGTCCCGGGACTCGGACTCCACGGCCGACTCGGGGACGAGCGTCACTCCCAGCCCCCCGGCGACACACCGGACGGCCGTGGTGAGCGAGGCCGCGCGGGTGTCGCCCCGGCCCAGGACCCGGGCGGAGACCTGCCGGCACAGGTCCAGGGTCTGGCTCCGGAGGCAGTGGCCCTCGTCGAGCAGCAGCAGCGGCACCTCCCCCAGGATGTCCAGCGGCAGGTCGTCCCGACCCACCAGCTCGTGCTCCGCCGGGAGCAGGAGGGCGAAGGATTCGTGATAGAGCGGGATCTCCTCGATCCCGGCGGTGTCCGCGGGCAGCGCCAGGACGGCCAGGTCCACCGAGCCCGAACGCAGCCCGTCGAGGAGGCGGGACGTCTGGTCCTCGACGATGCGGGGCCGCAGGTCCGGGAAGTTCTCGGCGAGCGCGGGGAGGAGGCCGGGCAACAGGTAGGGGGCGGCGGTGGGGATCACGCCGATCCGCAGGGGCCCGAACAGGGGCCCGCTGCTCCCTGCGGCCGCGTCCGTGACGGCGTCCATCGCGGCCACCGCGGCCCGTGCGTAGGGCAGCAGTCGCTCGCCGGCCGGGGTCACCAGCACACTCCGCGTGCTCCGCTCGACGAGCCGCAGACCGAGCCCCTCCTCCAGCGTGGCGAGGGCCTGGGAGAGCGACGGCTGGCTGAGCCCGAGGTCCGCTGCCGCGCTCCGAAAGTGGAGTCGCTCGGCGACGGCCAGGAACACCCGCAGCTGCGTCACACTCGGGACGAACCTTTGATCGGGCATGCCTATGAGACTAGGACAGCCCATAGGCGAAGTCGAGCAGATATTATTCAACCGTAGCTATAAGTGACACTCGTCTCAAAGGCTTTCCCTTTCACTGGAAGGTCGGCATACTCGGGGATGTACGTCCTTACGAGCCCCAATCCAGGAGGATCACATGGCCATTCTCACCATCGGAGACCAGTTCCCCGACTTCGAGCTCACCGCGCTCAAGGGGGGTGACCTCCAGGAGGTCAACGCCCAGCAGCCGGAGGACTACTTCGAGACCGTCACCAACCAGACCTACCCGGGCAAGTGGCGCGTGATCTTCTTCTACCCGAAGGACTTCACCTTCGTCTGCCCCACCGAGATCGCCGCCTTCGGCAAGCTCGACGAGGAGTTCCAGGACCGCGACACCCAGATCCTCGGTGGCTCGATCGACAACGAGTTCGCCCACTTCAACTGGCGCGCGACCAACGAGGAGCTCAAGGGCGTCCCGTTCCCGCTCCTGTCGGACATCAAGCACGAGCTCATCCGTGAGCTCGGCGTGGAGAACGCCGACGGTGTCGCCGACCGCGCCACCTTCATCGTGGACCCGGACAACGTCATCCAGTTCGTCTCGGTGACCCCGGACGCCGTGGGCCGCAACGTGGACGAGGTCCTCCGCGTCCTCGACGCCCTCCAGTCGTCCGAGGTCTGCGCCTGCAACTGGCAGAAGAACGACCCGACCAAGAACATCAACAAGATGGACATGCTGCAGGAGGGCATCAAGTGAGCATCGAGAACCTGAAGTCCGGTCTCCCGGAGTTCGCCAAGGATCTCAAGCTCAACCTCGGGTCCCTGGCGCGTTCCACCGAACTGAGTGAGCAGCAGCTCTGGGGCACCTTCCTGGCGTGCGCCGCGGCGACCAAGTCCGCCACCGTGCTGTCCGAGATCGCCGACGAGGCGCGCGAGCACCTGTCGGACGAGGCGTTCAACGCCGCGCTCGGGGCCGCCTCCATCATGGGGATGAACAACGTGGCCTACCGGGCCAAGGAGTTCCTCGGCGACGACTACACCCAGGTCCGCATGGGCCTGCGGATGAACATCATCGCCAACCCGGGCGTGGAGAAGGCCGACTTCGAGATGTGGTCGATGGCCGTCTCCACCATCAACGGGTGCGAGAACTGCACCGCCGCCCATGACGACGTCATCCGCAAGGAGGGCGTCACCAAGGAGCAGGCCTGGGAGGCCGTCAAGATCGCCGCCACCGTCGCCGGTGTCGCGCAGGCCGTCGAGATCGACGCCGCCATCTGACATCCAGGCTCCGGCACGCTGAACCCCGGGACCCCGCCGACACCCTCGTCGGCGGGGTCCCGTCGTCACGTCACCACCCAGGGGCGACCCCGGGGTACCGCCGCTCCCGATCCGGTGCGGCACACGTAGATTCGGTGACGAGCGTGGGGCGATCCGCCCACTCGCGTGCCCGACATCGAGCAGGAGCGCACATGACCACCGGAGACGGCGACCGCACCGACCGGCCCGACCAGCACCACGGACATCACGGCGATCGGGGCTACGGGGGCTACGGCGAGCAGTCGTATGGGGAGCAGCCCTACGGCGGCTCCTCGTACGGCGCGCAGCCCCACGGCGAACCGTACGGCTACGCGGGCTACGGCGCCTCGTACCCGAACCCCGGCTACGGCGACCCCATGCCCGCCGGTCCGCTTCCGCAGCGCGGCAGGATCTCGGCGCCCGAGGTGGTCGGGGCCGCGTGGCGCCTGTTCACCGGCAATCCGCTCCCGTGGATCCTCATCGTCCTCATCTCCCTCCTCGCGAGCGGGGCGACGAGCGCCCTGGGACAGCCGATCGAGTTCGATCCCGAGACGCTGGAGACCACCACCAATCAGCTCGGTATCGTGAGCACCCTGATCTCGTTCGTCGTCGGTCTCCTCGTCCAGGCCGTCACGATCCGCGGAGCCCTGCTCGAGGTGGACGGGCACAAGCCGTCGATCGGCGACTTCTTCAGGCTGCACAACTTCGGCTGGTTCGTCGTCGCCGCGATCCTCGTGGGCATCGCCGTCTTCGTCGGTCTCTTCGCGCTGCTCATCGGCGCACTCGTGGTGGGCTTCTTCCTCTACTGGACCGACCTCTTCGTCATCGACCGCGACATGACCGCGACCGACGCCATGAAGTCCAGCTTCAACGCGATCAAGTCCGACGGCGGCAACCTCCTGGCCCTGGCCGCCCTCAACGTCCTCATCGTGATCGCCGGCACCCTCGCCCTCTTCGTGGGCCTCTTCGTCGCGATCCCGGTGGCCACCCTCGCCTCGACGTACGCCTACCGCGTCATCACCGGGCCCAGCGACTTCTCGCGGCGGGCCACCACGGATCCCGGCACGATGCCTCACCAGGGGTACTGAGAGGACTCAGCGGTCGGACCCGGCAGGGGCCTCCTCGGTCTCCTCCGGGTCCGACTCGTGCTGCATCCCCTTGCGGACCGCCCAGATCGTGCCGGCGAACGCCACCAGAGCGAGCGGCCAGCCCATACCGATACGTGCGGCACCCAGCCAGTTGACCTCGTCGTTGAGGTAGAGCGCGTACTGCAGGACCGCGCGGATGCCGAACAGCGCCGCCCAGAACCACGTGGCCACGGCGTACCACTGCCGCGCCGCCGGGATCCGCCGCCAGGCCATCCCCTTGCCGTCGAGGAAGCCCCAGATCACGCCGACGAGCGGCCAGCGGGCCAGGGCCGACACGGCGAACGCGGCACCGTACACGGCCTGCGTGACGATCCCGTAGAGGAAGTAGCCCTTCGCGCTGCCCGTGCGCCACGCGATGAACACACAGATGGCCACGCCGATGAAGCCGGAGATCGCCGGCTGCGGGTTCTCCCGCCGCACCAGCGACCACAGCAGCATGGCCGTGGCCACACCCAGCGCCGACCAGATGGCCACGTCGAGACCCCAGATCGCGTTGACGGGGACGAAGGCGAGGATGGGGACGGACGAGAACACCAGTCCCCGCACCCCTCCCATCTGCTCGAGCAGGGAGGCGTCCGGATCCCCGAATGCCGACTTCCGTGCGGGCCGCGTCTTCTTCTCGGCGGTCGCCCCCGGGGTCGGGTCAGACTCTTCCACGCTTCTCCTCGGCATCGCCGCCCGGTGGCCCCTCGAGGAGCTCGTAGCGGGGGTTGAACATGATCTTGTGGCCGGCCCGGGTCCCGACCCGTCCGGTGAGGACGAGGAACCGGCCCGTGTCGATCCCCGGCAGGGACCGTCTCCCGAGCCAGCACACGTCGAGCGCGCCGGTCCCGTCGAACACCTCGGCCGTCACGCCCAGGCAGTCCTCGCCGCCCCCCGACTGTACGGTGCGGATCCGGCCGGTCAGGGTGACCAGGTCGCCCCGCCGCGCATCGGCGACGCGGCCACACCCCGTGCTCCGGACCCGGTCGGCCAGGTCCACGGCGTCGAGATCGTCCGGCGATTCGGTGAGCCGGGCCGTCAGCCTGCTCAGGAACCCGGGACTCGACACGTCTGTCTCCCCTTCGCGGTGAGGCGCGGCCTACAGGTCGTCGTCGCCGCGGAGCCGGTCCATCGCGCTACCGTCGCGTCGCGGCCGGTCGGGCGCGGCCTGAGGTGCCTGTTGCTGGGCCTGCGGAGTCGGCTGCTGGGCCTGGGGCGCAGGCTGCTGCGGCGTCGGCTGCTGCTGCTGGGCGGGCTGCTGCCCCGCCCCGGCCTGCGCGCCCCCGGCCGCCATCTGCTGCTGGTAGGCCTGCGCCTGCTGCTGGGCCGCGAGTTGCGACTGGGCCTGCGCGAGGGCCTTCTGGATCTCGTCCGGCACCGTGAGCGGCAACTGCTCGCGGGCGGGCATCGGCCCCTCGCCGCGGTTGACGAGCAGGTGCCGGAAGACCTCCCGCCCCTCCTCCGCGGCCTGGTCGGCCAGATCCGGCGTGCTCATGACGCGGATCTCCGCGGTCCACCGGGCACCGTCGACCCCGATCGCCCGGAAGGTCGCATTGGGCAGTTCGGCGACGAGTTCGCGGCCCCACGGCCCGTCCACGATCGACGCGTCGGCGCCCTGCTGCTCCAGCTGGTCCCGCATCTCCGTGACCATGGTCCGCCACTGCCCGGCCGTCTTGGGCGCGGCGAAGGCGCGCGGGATCACCCGGGACACCTGGGTGACCACGTGGAACTCGGGACGGCCCTGCTGGTCGAGGGCCACGTTGAGGTCCCGGCCGCGCGGCACCCCGATGACGAGGGATCCGAGGTCGATGTGGCCGTAGCCCAGCTCGCCGTAGTAGCCCGCCAGGTCGTCGACCACGGACCGGTCGTGGGGCCCCCCCGTCGGCGCCGAGGTGTCCGCCACGTCCCGGGAGGAGGCGGCGTCGCGGTCACCCGTCACCGACTTCTTGCGTCCGAACATGCTCGAGTCCTCTCCGCGTGCGCTCCGGCCCCGACCGGGGCCGACGACGTCGACGCTACCTAACCACTCAGTGGCCGGGACCGGTCAGTCGACGGTGGCCGCCCGTGGACCCGTGCCCGCCGGCGCCCCGGTCGGTCTCGTCGAGTCGGTCCACCTCCACCACGTCCCACAGTTCGACGCGCTGGACGAGCAGTTGGGCGATCCGGTCCCCGCGCTCGACGTGGAACGCCTCGGTGGGGTCGAGGTTGACGAGGTTGACCTTGATCTCCCCCCGGTAGCCGGCGTCCACGGTGCCGGGGGCGTTGACCACCGAGATCCCCGCCCGCGCCGCGAGCCCGGAACGGGGGTGCACGAGGCCCACATAGCCGTGGGGGACGGCGACGGCCAGCCCGGTGCCGACCAGCGCCCGGTGCCCGGGTTCCAGGACCACGTCCTCCGCGGCGTGCAGATCGATGCCGGCGTCGCCGGCGTGGGCCCGGACCGGGAGCGGCAGCCCCGGATCGAGCCGCCGCACCCGCAGGACGCCCGACCCCGGGTCCCCACCCATCCTGTTGTCGTCCACCTCTGCGCCCTCCCTCCGGGCTCTGCCCGGGTTCTCGATAGTCTTGTCTCCGTGACCGATGAGGATCTCCGACCGTCCCCTGACCGCGCTCCGCGGCTCGTCCACTCCGAACGCCTCCGGGTGCCGGTGTGGTGGTGGATCGGCCTCGTCGCCGTGACCGCCCTCGTGGTGGCCCAGGCCGTCATCGTGGGCGCCCAGTGGTGGCTCTGGCTCCTCGTCGTGGTACTCCCGCTGCTGCTCGCGTGGCTCTTCGTCACCGTGGGCTCGGAGCGGATCGAGGTCGAGGCCGACGGCCAGGGCGGGGGGACGCTCTACGCGGGCCGCGCCCGCCTGCCCTTCGACGCGATCTCCCGGACGGCGGTGGTGCCCGCGACGGCCAAGCAGGCGGCCATGGGGCGCCAGCTCGATCCCGAGGCCTACGTGGTCCACCGCGGCTACGTGCCCACGATGGTGATCGTCGTACTCGACGACCCGCAGGACCCGACGCCCTACTGGCTCATCAGCACCCGCGACCCCGAGGGGCTCGCCGCCGCCCTCCCGGACAACGACTACACCTGACCCGGGGGGCCGGGCGGGACCTGTCAGCCCGCGCAGTCCACGCAGACGGGCATCCCGTCGCGCATCTCGGCGAAGCGGCTGCGGTGGTGGACGAGGAAGCACTCGGCACAGGTGAACTCGTTCTCCTGCTCGGGGACCACCCGCACCGACAGTTCCTCGCCGGACAGGTCCGCCCCGGGGAGCTCGTACGACTCGGCGGTATCGGTCTCGTCCACGTCGACCTCGCCGGTGGCGCCTTCGGCCCGTCGGGTCTTGAGCTCCTCCAGCGAATCACCGGCGAGCTCGTCGGCCTCGGTCCGGCGGGGGGCGTCGTAGTCGGTTGCCATGAGTCTCATTTCTGCGGTCTGGTGACGAGGGCGTACTAATCGGTTCTTGACCGACCGGCGCCCGCATAGTAGCCGATGCCCGGGGGTGTGTCACACCGAACCGTGGGTCGTGTCCCCACCCGTTCGCGGGGGCCGGTACGCCTACAGTGGGGCGGTGGACCCCACGCGTGGGCCGCGCCCGCCCCGCACGCAGGAAGGACCCCCATGGTCACCCACCTCAGCAGCCAGGCCAGGCCCGGCGCCACCCCGCCGCGCGGGATGCGTCGACTGGCCACCACCCCGTACGTCCTGCTCGTGGTGGCGGCGCTCGTGATCGGCGGCATCGTCTGGGCCGTGGCACTGTCCGGCACCGACGAGGCGACCAGGGCCGCCGCGTGCCCGATCACCGAGACCGCCGCGGGCGCCGGCCTGGAGGAGCAGTCGGCGACCGCCCTCGACGACACGGAACCGGCGCTGCTCGGCGACACCCGGGTCCGCGTGCTCAACGCCAACGGCGAGGTCGGCCAGGCCGGCGCGGTCGCCGCCCAGCTCGCCGAGCGAGGGTTCAGTCCCGCCGGCGCCGACGCGACCGGGAACGACCCGATCTACGGCCAGGAACTGGACTGCCACGGCCAGATCCGCTTCGGCGAGAACGGCCGGGCAGCCGCGCGCTCCGTCTCGCTGGTGGCACCCTGTATGCAGCTGGTCTCCGACGGCCGCGAGGACGAGACCGTGGACCTGGTGCTCGGCACCATCTTCTCCCGGCTGACGGACTCCTCCGCCGCAGTCGGGGCACTGGACGAGCTCAAGGTGGGCCGCCAGCCGTCCGCCACGGACCTCGAGACCGCGCGCGCGGTCAGCTGCTGAGTCCCCCGCACTCCCCCAGCGCGGCGAGGAACGCGGCGACGACGCCGGGGGCCGCGGCCGTCGTCGGCACCGCGTCGTCGGAGGAGGAGGCGACGACGGCGCCGGCCTCCGCGGCGATGAGCGCGCCCGCCGCGTGGTCCCACGGCTTGAGACCCCGTTCGTAATAGGCGTCGAGCCGCCCGGTGGCGAGCATGCACAGGTCCAGCGCCGCGGAACCACAGCGGCGGATGTCCCGCACGCGGGGCAGCAGGGCGGCGACGACGGCCCCCTGTTCGGCGCGGATCCCGGCGTCGTAGGCGAAACCGGTACCCACCAACGCCATGGCGAGGTCGCGGCACCCGGACGCCGCCAGGTCGACGACGGTCCCGTCCGGACGCTCGAGGGTCGCTCCCCCGCCGTGGCCCGCGGTCCAGGTCTCGCCCGTGACGATGTTGTGCACGGCCCCGGCCACCACCCGGCCGTCGACCTCCGCGGCCACCGAGACCGCGGTGAAGGGGATGCCGTACAGGAGGTTCACCGTGCCGTCGACGGGGTCGACGATCCAGCGGGTGCCGCCCCCGTCACCGTGGGACGACTCCCCCTCCTCCTCTCCGAGGACACCGTCGCCGGGTCGGTGTTCCGCGACGGTCCGCCGCAGGTGCTGCTCGACCGCGGTGTCGATCACCGTCACCGGGTCCGTGGCCGAACTCTTGGCACGGGCGTCGAGCTCCGCGGAGGCGAGCTCGTCGAGCATCCGGCGCGCCACGTCCCCACCGGAGGTGGCGAGCATGCGCGCGAACCGCCGCCGCTCCGCGTGGCGGTCCGCCCCCGAGCCCTCCGCGCCCCGCGCGATCGTGCCGTCCGTCATGTCGATCCCTTCGTCGTCATCACCCGTGTGGCCCGGGCCGCCCGCGGGCCCGGCCGGATACGCTGACGCCGAGCCGTCCGGCGCCCCTCGCGGCCCGGCGGTCGATGCCCTCACCGCCACCGTAGTGACCGATCCAGCGAACCCCGTGGGAGCCGAGATGACCACCGCCACCCCCGCCACACCCGAACCCGCGAACGGCGCCCGGACGGGGGTGGGCGTCGACGTCGGCGGGACCGGGATCAAGGCGGGCCTGGTCGACCTCGAGCGCGGCGAGCTCGTCGGCGACCGGCTGGTCAGTGACACGCCGCAGCCGGCCACACCGGACGCCATCGCCGAGACCATCCGGGAGATGGTCGACGAGCTCGGCACCGACGGGCCGGTGGGCGTGGCGCTGCCCAGCGTCATCCACGAGGGGGTGGCGCGGATCGCCCACAACATCGACACCTCGTGGATCGGGTGCGACGTGGTGGACCTCTTCGACCGCCACCTGCCGGGCCGGCGCGTGGTGATGCTCAACGACGCCGACGCGGCCGGGCTCACCGAGGTGCAGTTCGGCGCGGCGGCGGGCCTCGACGGGCTCGTCATCCTCCTCACCTTCGGCACCGGCATCGGCTCGGCGCTGCTCTTCGACGGACGACTCATCCCCAACACCGAGTTCGGCCACCTCATGGTGGAGGACATCGCGGGGCGCGGGTTCGACGAGACCGAGCACCTGGCCTCGGCGTCCGTTCGCGCCCGCGACGAGCTGAGCTTCGCCGAGTGGGCCCCCCACGTCTCCAACGTCCTGCGCAACATCGAGGACCTGCTGTGGCCCCGCGCCTTCGTCCTCGGCGGCGGGGTGAGCGAGGCCGCCGACGAGTGGTTCCCCCTGCTGGAGAACCGGACCCCCGTGCGTGCGGCGGTCCGCCTCAACGACGCGGGGATCATCGGGGCGGCGACGTACGCCGCCGCCGACGCGGGTGTGCTCGACCTCGGCGAGGTGCTCTCCCGGCACCGCGGCTGACCCGTGCCGGACCCCGCCGGATGCGACCTCCCGGCGCGTTCGTCGTTACAATGGCACAGGCCGGGCTCACGCTCCGGCCGGGGACGGGCCCGGTGCCGCACGGCGGACGGCCCGCGCGCCGAGTGACGGCGCGGTAGCTCTCCCCGTCTCCATCGAGTCACCGGTTGTGAAGGGGCGTTTGTGGCAGCCACGAAGACCACCAAGTCGGATTCCGCGACGGCCGGGGATCCGGCGGAGACCGAGGTCACGGGCCGGGCCCCCGCCAAGAAGACCGCGGCGAAGAAGACCGCGGCCAAGAAGACGGCCGCCAAGAAGACCGCGGCGAAGAAGGCCCCGGCCAAGAAGACGGCGGCCAAGAAGACCGCGGCCAAGAAGACCGCGGCCAAGAAGACGGCCGCCAAGAAGACCGCGGCGAAGAAGACCGCCGCCAAGAAAACCGCGAGCAAGGCCACCGAGGCCCCCGTCGACGAGACGCAGGCGGACGACGCCGCCGAGCCCGAGACCTTCGACGCCGAACCCGACACCACGGAGCTTGAGGACGTCGAGGTCGAGGCCACCGAGGTCGAGGCCGAGGCGGAGGCCGTCGAGGATCCCGAGGCCGACGAGGAGACCGAGGAGGAGCCGTCCGCCAAGGACAAGGCCTCCGGCGACTTCGTCTGGGACGAGGAGGAGTCCGAGGCCCTGCGCCAGGCGCGTAAGGACGCCGAGCTCACCGCCTCGGCCGACTCCGTCCGCGCCTACCTCAAGCAGATCGGCAAGGTCGCGCTCCTCAACGCCGAGGAGGAGGTGGAGCTCGCCAAGCGCATCGAGGCGGGGCTCTACGCCACCTGGCACATGGCTCAGGTCGCCGAGCGCGGCGAGAAGCTCACCACCGCGCAGCGCCGCGACTTCCGCTGGATCGAGCGGGACGGCGTCCGCGCCAAGAACCACCTCCTCGAGGCCAACCTCCGCCTCGTGGTGTCCCTGGCCAAGCGCTACACCGGTCGTGGCATGGCGTTCCTGGACCTCATCCAGGAGGGCAACCTCGGCCTCATCCGCGCGGTCGAGAAGTTCGACTACACCAAGGGCTACAAGTTCTCCACGTACGCCACGTGGTGGATCCGCCAGGCCATCACCCGCGCCATGGCCGACCAGGCCCGCACCATCCGTATCCCGGTGCACATGGTCGAGGTCATCAACAAGCTCGGGCGTATCCAGCGCGAGCTGCTCCAGGACCTGGGCCGCGAGCCCACCCCGGAGGAGCTGGCCAAGGAGATGGACATCACCCCGGAGAAGGTGCTGGAGATCCAGCAGTACGCCCGGGAGCCCATCTCGCTCGACCAGACCATCGGCGACGAGGGCGACAGCCAGCTCGGCGACTTCATCGAGGACTCGGAGGCCGTGGTGGCCGTGGACGCGGTGAGCTTCACGCTCCTGCAGGACCAGCTCCGCTCCGTGCTCGACACGCTCTCCGAGCGCGAGGCCGGCGTCGTCCGCCTGCGGTTCGGTCTCACCGACGGCATGCCGCGCACCCTCGACGAGATCGGCCAGGTCTACGGCGTGACCCGTGAGCGCATCCGACAGATCGAGTCCAAGACCATGTCGAAGCTGCGTCACCCGTCGCGCTCGCAGGTCCTGCGGGACTACCTGGACTAGGGGGGCGCTCCGCGCCGGTGTGCGGTGTGTCTCGTGATCACGAGACACAC
>DUTZ01000050.1 GCA_012841845.1 Actinomycetales bacterium
GCCGGCCCGCCCACCGCGAGTGCCGCGCCGGCCAGCGCCGCGAGCACGCCCAGGACCAGCACCGCGGCCCGCGACTGCGAACCCGCGAGCAGCGCGCCGAACCCCGTGGTCGAGGAGGCGGGGACCCCTCGTCGTAGCTGGACGGCCGGCAGGCAGCGCGACAGCACGAGCGCCGCGACCGGGGCCACCCACGCGCCGGCCGCGACCAGCGCCCCGAGGGCGGCGACCTCGGCGAGCAGCACCATGACGAGTACGGCCGCGCCCATCGGGCCGATCGAGCCGGAGCGCATGATCTCGCGGGCCCGCTCGGGTCCGGCGTAGGAACCGAGGCCGTCGGCGGTGTCGGCGAGCGCGTCCACGTGCATGCCGCGGGTGAGCGCCAGCACGGCCGCGATCCCGGCCACCCCGGCCAGCAGCGGCCCGGAACCCAGCGCGAGCGCGCCGTGCGCCGCGCCGGTCGCGACGAGCCCGCACAGGAGCCCCACCAGGGGGAGGGCGGTCATGGCCCGGCCGGCGGTGCGGCGGTCCGGGGTGTCGCGCAGGCCCATGGGCAGGACCGTCATCCACGCGACGGCCAGCCGGACGGCGGAGAGCACCGCGCGTCAGTCCTTGTCGCTGACCCCGGCGTCGGCGAAGGTCGCCATCTCCCCGAGGATCGCGACGGCGGCGTGGACGGTGGGGAGCGCGGCCACGGCGCCGCTGCCCTCGCCGAGCCGCATCGAGTGCTCGAGGATCGGCTCGAGCGAGAGGTAGGTCAGGGCCGCCGAGTGGGCGGGCTCGGCGCTGCGGTGCCCGGCCGCCCACCACTGGCGGGAGCCGGGGGCGAGGAACTCGGCGAGCAGCGCCGCCGACGTGACGACCGCGCCGTCGAGGAGGCAGGGTGTGCGCCGCTGGGCGGCCTGGGCGAGGAAGCCGGCCATGGCCGCGATGTCGGCACCGGACGCGCGACGCAGCAGCGCCACGGGGTTCCGCAGGTCGTCGGAGCAGCGGAACATCGCGTCGCGGATGGCGGCGGTCTTGCGCATCCACCCCTCGTCGTCGATGCCCGTGCCGCGGCCCACGAGTTCGACCGGTTCGCGGCCCGTGACGAGGCAGGTCAGCACGGTGGCGGGGGTGGTGTTTCCGATGCCCAGGTCGCCGGCGATGAGCAGGTCCGCCCCGCCGTCGACCTCCTCGTCGGCGATCCGGCGCCCGGCCGCGATCGCGGCGCGGACCTCGTCCTCGGTGAGCGCGTCCTCGCGGTCGATGGACCCGCTGGAGCGGCGGACCTTGTGGTCGTCGAGCCCGCCCGGGACCTCGTCGGCCATCGCGAGGTCGGCCACGCGGATCGTGGCACCGGCCGTCCGCGCCAGCACGGAGACGGCGGCGCCGCCGCCCACGATGTTGCCCGCCATCTGCAGGGTCACCTCCTGCGGATAGGCGGACACGCCGCCGGCGGCCACACCGTGGTCGCCGGCGAACACCACGACCCGCGCCCGCTCCAGCGGCCGTGGCGGGCACGTCTCCTGGCACGACGCGATCC
>DUTZ01000051.1 GCA_012841845.1 Actinomycetales bacterium
GCGGCGTCGGCCTCGTCGTCGTCACCCTCCCCACCCGGGCCCTCCGCGGGGCCCACACCGGGGGCGGACGCGGGGCCCGCGCCCTCGCCGCCGCCGGAGCGCCGGTTGCGCTGTTTCGCGTCCAGGCTCAGCAGGACGAGCGCGGCGGCGAGCAGCACCAGGGCGAGGACAAACCAGAGCACGACCATGGTCACCGAGGGTAGTCAGCGGAACGGCCCCCACCCGCGAGGCGACGCGGGCGGTCGGGCATCCGGTCGGCGCGGCCCCCTAGCGGCCGGGCTCCTCCCCCACGGCGATCGGCCGGGTGCGGTCCGAGGACCACTGCGACCACGAGCCCGGGAACAGCCGCCCCGCCTGCAGCCCGGCGATCTCCATGGCCGCGAGCGCGTGCGTGGCGTGGATGCCCGAACCGCAGTACACGACCGTGTCGGCGCCGTGCGTCACCCCGGCCTCGGCGAACAGGGCGCGGATCTCGTCGGCGGGCAGGAACCGGCCGCGGTCGTCGAGGAAATCGGTGGTCGGCAGGTTGCGGGCGCCTGGGATGTGGCCGGCCCGCTTGTCCACCGGCTCCGAGCGCCCCGCGTAGCGCTCGGCCGCGCGCACGTCGAGCAGCACGCCCCGGTCGGGCCAGTCCGCGGCCTCCTCGAGGGTGACGGTGCGCATGTGGTCGAGGTCAAAGCTGAAGTCGCCGCGCTCGACCGGGTTGCCGGGGCCCACGGCCAGGTCGCCGCCGGCGGCGATCCACGCCTTGAGGCCGCCGTCGAGCAGCCGCACGTCCTCCTTGCCCGCCCAGCGCAGGAGCCACCAGGCGCGCGCGGCGGAGGTGCCGCCCACGTCGTCGTAGATCACCACGCTGTCCGCGTCGTTGACGCCCACGCGGCGCATCGCGTCCTCGAAGTCCTCGGGCGCTGGCAGCGGATGTCGCCCCAGGTTGGTGCCGGGCGCCGCCGCGAGCGCCGTGGACAGGTCCACGAACTGGGCGCCGGGGATGTGGCCGCCGAAGTAGTGGCGCCGCCCGTCCGGGTCGCCGAGCTGCCAGCGCACGTCGAGGATGACGGGGATCGGGTACTGCGCGACCTCGGCGATGAGGTCGCGGGCCGTGACGAGGACAGAGGGGTCCGGGGAACCGGTGGAGGGATCGAGGTCGCGGGTCACGGAGCCAGGATAGGTGAGACGGCGACGACGACGAGGGCCACAGTCATGGACTTAGTCCGACTTAGTCGGTATCGTCCGGGCATGGTCACCGTCAACATCCACGAGGCCAAGACGCATCTGTCCAGGCTTCTCGAACGGGTCGAGGCCGGTGAGCGCATCACCATCGCGCGGGCGGGCCGACCGGTCGCCGAGCTGGTGCCGCTGCGCAGGACCGACATGGTCTGGGGCGGGTTCGAGGGCGAGATCGAGTTCGACGACGCCGACTTCCTGGGCGAGGATCCCGACGTCCAGGCGCTCTTCGAGGACTACCTGTGACCGTGTTGCTCGACACCCACGTGATCCTGTGGAGCCTCCGGGGGTCCCCCGAACTGGGCGGCCGAGCACACACGATGCTGGCCGGCGCCGACACCCGTCTGTGTTCCGTCGCCAGCATCTGGGAGATCGCGCTCAAGCGCTCCCTCGGCAAGCTCAGGATCGCGGAGGGGTTCGAGGAGCAGATCCCCCGCCTCGGCATGACCATGCTGGCGATCGACCCCGCCCACGCCGCTGCCGTCGGATCGATCGCCCTCCCCCACCGGGACCCGTTCGACCAGCTCCTCGTGACCCAGGCGTCGGTCGAACGGGTCCGGTTCCTCACCGCCGACCGCGCGATCCTCGCAGCCGGCCTGCCGTTCGTGGTGGACGCGCGGAAGTGAGGGGTGGGCCCGACCGGCCTCACGCGACGTCCGGCTCGTCGAGGCCCGCCCCGGCCGCGGGGCCGACCCCGAACACCTCCTCCACTCCCGGCCCGATGCGCCGGACCCCGTCCGCGAGCGGGGCGTAGCGGCGCGCGATGTCGGTGATCGCCGCGTCCGCCGCGGCCGCCGCCCGCTCGACCAGGAGGTCGACCGCCACCTCGACGAGCACGGCCAGGTACTCGCGGTAGGCGACCCGCTCCTGAACCCGCCCCGGCATCTCCTGCCTGAGGATTTCGCCCTCGGCCATCGCCGTGGCGGCGAGGAACTGCAGCGGGGGCATCTCGAGCGCCGTCACCGGCCGCAGGTCGGGGACGCGCCCGGGTCCGGCGCCGAGGTCGACCACCTCCCCCGCCACGTCCGCCCCGCCGGCCAGGTCCCGCGCGAGCAACCACATCACCGCGAACGGCGGCAGCCCGAAGCGCGCCCGCGCCTCCTCGCGCCCGATCACCTCGTTCGCCGCGTGGGCGAGCTGGACCCGTGCGAGGTCGAGCAGAGCCCATCCCGTGGCGGCGCACCCCCTCTCGATGGTCCGGTCCGCCGACAGCGCCAGGAGATCCGTGGCCGCACTCACCTGGTCCACGGTCCGGACGAGCGCCGCCTCCTCGTCCGAGGAGAACACCTCACCCCCGGAGTCGATCTCCACCTCCCCGAGCCACCGCTCGAGCTCGTCCGTGAGCGCTCGGAGGCGCGGAATCGCACTCGCGAGCGTGAGTCCGGAATTCTTGTCGCCGTCGCCTTTTTCTCTCCCCATTTCCTGTCTCCACCCTTCTTTTCGCTTCTTCTCGGAAATAACGGAAGCGACGCCTGACGAACAATTGATTCACAGTTCGTCGGCGCCGCCGGTCCGCACACCGTACGCGCAGCAAACGCGCATGTCAAGCGGATGTTTTGACTATTTTCTCTGGCGATTTTCTCCCTATTCCACGGTCCTTTTCCCCGGTTTCGCCCTCAGATCTTCCGGAAATGGCCGACGGGCCCGGCCACCGCGAGGGTGGCCGAGCCCGTCTGGTCGTCAGCGCCGTGCCGCGCGCGCTCAGGCGAGCACGAGCGCCTCGCCGTCCTCCGCGAGCGAGACGTGGACGGCGTCGCCGTCGCGGACCTCGCCGCCGAGCAGTTTGCGGGCGAGCTGGTCGCCGATCGCCTGCTGCACCAGCCTGCGGAGCGGGCGGGCGCCATAGGCGGGGTCGTAGCCGCGGCGGGCGAGCCA
>DUTZ01000052.1 GCA_012841845.1 Actinomycetales bacterium
GGCCGCCAGCCCGGCCGGGTCGAGCGCGCCGGCGTTGGTGACGATCCGGACCCCGCCCGGGCCCAGCCGGTCGAGGCACAGCTCCAGCTGGTCGAGCAGCGCGGGCTCGTAGCCCGGCCCTCCCGCGGCCCGGGCCTCCGCGCGTTCGAGGACCGCCTCGTCCGAGAGCATGTCCAGCGCGAGCACGTCCAGCGAGGCGGCGGCGAGGAACTCGGCGGTGGCGCTCGCACGGTCGCCGCGGGAGGCGGACACGTTGCCGATCCGCAGCGGGCGGGTGGTCGTCGTCATCGGTCCTCCGGGTCCGGGCGGTGGGTGGGACTCTCCCTACCCCAGCATGGTCCCCGTCTCCGCGAGGCGGGTGTGGAACGAGAACGCCTCCTCGAGGATATGGGGGGTGTTGCCGGCGTCGGGCCGGGCTTCGGCACGGTCGAGGTAGTCGTGCAGCAGCGGCCGGAACGCCGGGTCCGCGCACGACTCCACGACGAGCCGGGACCGCTTGCGCGGGCTGGTCTTGCGCAGGTCCGCGAGGCCGTGTTCGGTGACGATCACCTGGACGTCGTGCTCGGTGTGGTCCACGTGCGGGACCATCGGCACGATCGACGAGACCGTCCCACCCTTGGCGGTGGACGGGCTGAGGAACATCGAGACGTAGCCGTTGCGGGTGAAGTCGCCGGAGCCGCCGATGCCGTTCATGATCCGCGTGCCGCCGATGTGGGTGGAGTTGACGTTGCCGTAGACGTCCGCCTCGAGCATCCCGTTCATCGCGATCGCCCCCAGCCGGCGCACGAGTTCGGGATGGTTGCTGATCTCCTGCGGCCGCAGGGTGACGTGCTTCTTGTAGAGGTCGAAGTTCTCCACGAGCTCGGACAGGCCCGCGGCCGAGAGCGCGAGCGCCGTGGCGGAGGCGTGCGCGACCTTGCCCTCCTTGATGAGCCGGAGCATCGAGTCCTGGATGACCTCCGAATAGCAGGTCAGATCGGAGTACGGGCCGGCGTCGAGCCCCGCGAGGACGGCGTTGGCGACGTTTCCGATTCCCGCCTGCAGCGGCAGGAGACTGTCCGCGGGCAGGCGACCCCGCTTCACCTCGTGGGCGAAGAAGTCCAGGACGTGACCCGCGATGGCCTGACTGACCGCATCCGGCTCCGTCAGGGAGCTCTCGGAGTCCCGCTGGTCGGTCGGGACCACGGCGACGACCTTCGCCGGGTCCACCTCGAGGTACTCCTGCCCGATCCGCTCGTCGGCGCGCGTGAGCTGGATGGGCCTGCGGCTCGGCGGCAGCGCCGTGCCGTAGTAGACGTCGTGCATCCCCTCCACACCGAGCGGGACCCACGAGTTGACCTCGAGGATCACCTTGTCGGCCACCTCGAGCCAGGTCTTGTTGTTGCCCACGCTCATCGCGGGGACGAGCCTGCCGTCCTCCGTGACGGCGGCGACCTCGACCACCGCCACGTCGACGTCGCCGTAGTAGCCCATCCACACCTGCTGCGCGACGTGCGAGAGGTGGACGTCCACGTAGTCCATCTCGCCGGCGTTGATCTTGCGGCGGGCCGTGGGCTCGCTCTGGTACGGCATCCGCAGCGCGATGCCGTCGACCTCGGCGAGGATCTGCTCGCACTCGTTGGCCACCGAGGCGCCGGTGAGCAGGTTGACGGCCATCGTGCCGCCGCCCGCCCGGACCGCACGGATCCGGTCCGCTAGCGCCGGCGCGAAGGCCTTGGGCGTCCCGGCGCTCGCGAAGCCGCTGATCGCCACCGTGTCGCCGTCGCGGATGTGGGTCGCGGCGTCGGCCGGGTCGGTCACCAGGGACCGGAAGTGCGCATGGCGGATGCGCGCCGGGTCGTAGGCGGGGCTCGTCGGTGCGTGCTCGCTGCTCATCCCCCGAGCCTATCCCCGCGCTGCTCAGGCGGGGTCGCGGACCTCGCCGGTGACCACCCGGTCGGCGTCGAGCCGGACCGCCCGGAAGACGACCTCCCCCGTCCGCTCGCCCTCGCGCGGCCAGGGCTCCACGCCCCGCTCCCCGCGCTCGACCAGCACCAGGACCCCGGACCCGTCCGGGCCCACCGCGCGCACGAGCAGATGGGTGGGCCGGTCGCCGTCGGTGAGCGTGGTGGCGGCGCCGTCGAGCAGGATCCGGCGGCCGCCACCGCAGCCACCGCCCGCGGCCTCGACCCGCGGCGGCGCGACGGGATCGGAGGCCTCCGCCATCGCCAGCACCGCGCCCCCACGCAC
>DUTZ01000007.1 GCA_012841845.1 Actinomycetales bacterium
GGCCACGGCCTCGGCGGCGGCGGTGACCCCGCCCTCGGCGTAGGCGTGGGCGGTGCGTAGCGGGGCGGACGGCAGGTGCCGCAGGCGATCGATCACCTCGCCGCGGTCCAGCCCGAGGTCCGCGAGGTCGACCCCGGCGTGGGCGGGTAGGCCGGAGCGGTGGGCGAACAGGTCGCCGAGCGTGACCATCGGCGTGACGCGCGGGTCCGCGAGCGCGAACTCCGGCAGCACGTCCCGCACCGGCGTCGACCAGTCGAGCTCGCCCTCGGCGAACGTCGCGGCGGCCACCGTGGCGCTCACCGGGGTGGACAGGGCGCCCAGGGGGAACACGGTGGAGCCGTCGACCGGCGCGTCGCCGGCGGCGCCGCGGGTGCCGAAGCCCTCCGCGTAGACGGTCTCGCCGCGGTGCACCACGGCCACCGCCACGCCGGGCACGCCGGAGGCCTCCCGCTCCTCCTCGACGATCGTCTCGATCTTGCCGATCGCGTAGTCGATCCGGTCGTCGTCCACCCCCACACCCGAGTAGGCGTACGGGGACTCGTCGGCACCGGGCTTGGGCGGGGCGCCCCCGCAGGCGGTCACGAGCAGCGGCAACGTCACCGCCGCGGCGAGCACGCGGAGCGCGCGGCGGGACGGGCGCCGCGACACACGGCGGGCGCCCCGGGAGGACAGGCCCGGCCGGGAGGACATGCCTCCAAGATTAGTCCGGGCGGGACCGCACGGCCGCCATGCGCGGTGGCGCGCCGCGGCCGGATCAGTGTGCGCTCTCCCACGTCCGCACCCAGGCCTCGGCGCCGTTCATGAGCTGGCGCTCGAGCTCGGCCCGGTCGGGCCCGGCCCGGTGCAGCACGTCGGCCACCCAGTCGGCGTAGAGGCCGTACTGGGCCACGCCGTCGCGGTTGAGGTCGTAGGTGCGCTCGCCCAGCGTCCACCGGTCCATCACGGCCCCGTTGGGCGCGGTGAACGGGTAGACCAGCGGGTCGGTCGCGGCGCTCGTCCGGGGCTCGGCGAGCGGGGCGAGCCCGTTGACGTCCGAGCCGAAGCCGTAGCCGTGCCACGGCCGCGTGGTGCCCTCGCGGTTGCCGCGCCAGTGGTCCGCGAACGTGTCGTCGCCGTTCTCGGTCCGGTCGGCGGCGAAGGCGTAGGTGGCCACGAACCCGCCGAGGTCGTGCAGGCGACGGTTGAGCACCGGGTCGGCCCACGTGTGGTCCGCGGCCAGGGCCGGGTAGCCGGCCTCCTCGGCCATGTCGAGGGTGCGGGTGGCGGCCTTGACCGACATGTGCTCGATGTTGATCACCATGCCGCGCGCCATGAGCCCGCGGACCGTGTGCTCGCCCAGCGGGCTCAGGCCGCGGATGTTGCACTGCGGCCCCTCGGGGTACACGGGCAGGGCGTGGCCGGCCGGCGTGCCGGACGAGGCGGCGGCCAGGCCGTCGGCGACCGGCGTGCTGGCCAGCGGCTGCGGGTGGTCGGCGGCCTCGCCGGCGCAGGGCTCGGTCTCCCAGAACCGCTGGGTGCCGAGCTTGTTGCCCACGTTGACCGCCACGCCGGCCAGGTCCTGGTCGAAGCGCGTGCCGGCCAGCGCGTTGTCGAACTTGTGCACCGGGAACACCGTGGACACGCCCCACGAGGCGAACTCGTCGAGGCCGCGGTCGATGTCCGCGGTCGTGCACTGCGGGGCGCCGTCGATCACGCGGCAGCCGAACGGCTCGGAGGTCTCCACGCCCAGCGTCACGGCGAGCTTGCCCTGCGCGGCGATCTCGCGGACCTCGCGCGGCGACCGGGCGATCCGGAACCAGCCCTGACCCGGCCCGCCGTGCTCGGCGTCGATGTGCGCCTCCATACGGTTCAGGTAGTCCACCTGGAGCCGCAGCTGGTCCATCTCGTCGCACGAGTGCGGCGAGCCCGGCACGAGCTCGCACAGGGTGCGGTTGCCCACCAGGTAGTTCTGCAGGACACGCATGCCGGAGCGCCAGGCCCGCTCGATGCCCGTGTAGTAGGCCTGCTCGTGGAGCTGCGTGTTGTGGGCGGGCCAGTCGGTGAACGTCGGGTAGCCCTGCGTGCCGCCGGGCACGTCGGTGCCGCCGAGGATCGCCTCGAGCAGCGCCATGTGGCCCAGACCGGAGTGCGGCGGGCAGTCGCCGAGCGCCTCCGCGATGCCGCCGGGGGCGAAGGCGGTGCCGCAGCGCAGCGCTCCGCCGAACGCCGCCGCGGCGCTGATGTGGGTGTGCGCGTCCACGAATCCGCGGATCGGGGCC
>DUTZ01000053.1 GCA_012841845.1 Actinomycetales bacterium
CCGCGTCCGCGATCCGCCGGGCCTGCGCCCGCGCGTCGTCGGGACCGACCACCAGCGGTGCCCCCGGCAGCGCCCCGGCTTCCTGCGACCCCCTCGACCCCGGCGCCTCCGCCGCGGCCTCCACCGCCTGTTCGCGTCGTGCCATCTCCCCCGGCGTCCTCCCCCGGCGCACCCCGGCGCCGTCTCGGGGGTCACGCTAGGCGGGTACTGCGGCCGGGGGCGCCTCGCGAGAGGGCCCCGTGGACAGGGTGGACGACCATCCACAGGCCCCGGCACTCGCGTTCGCGAGCCTCGGGGAATTCGCTCACTCGCTCACACGCGCCGGCACACCACCGCCCTCGGGAGCCTCCCCTGCCCCCTGTGCACCGCGCAGCACGGCCCTCCGCTCCCGGCTCCGCCGGATCCGGCCACTCTCCGGGCCCGCGAAGCGGACCGAGTGCGCGAAACGGGGCGTCGGCCCTGCGCGAGTCGGGCGGCGCTCCCCGACTCGCGCAGCGCCGGGCACGTGATTCGCTCACATCGCGGTGAGCCCCGCCGCGCACCCGAGGACGAGCCCGGGGCGACAGTGGCCGCGCCGGTCCCGTGGGGCTTCTGTGGTCGGGGAGGTCGGCGGGTGGGGTGCGCGAGTGAGCGAATCGCCAGAGGGTCGTGACGACGTGGCCCCGCCCCGGCGGACGGCGGCGGTCAGCCGAGGTCGGGCTGCTCGGCGTAGCGGCCGCCGAACATGCGGGCCAGGATCACCGTGTTGAGCACGAGGAACACCACCAGCACGCCGCCGATCACGGCCATGGAGCCCGAGCCGTCGGCGGAGTGGGCGGCGCGGGTCGTCTCGACCTGGATCACCGTGAACAGCACCAGCAGGAGGACGGCGATGAGCCACAGGTCCTCGCGGAGCAGGCGCTCGAACCTGCGCAGGCGCGGAGGAGTCGCCGTCCACCACTCGCGGTTGGGCGCGTTGATCGCCGAGGGATAGCTCAGCGCCAGCCGCGACAGCAGGGGCAACGGGAACGCGGCCACCAGCGGGAGCAGCACCGAGAACGCCAGGACCTCGGCCCTGCCGCCCCATCCGCGGACCTCACCGCCCGGGCCGAAACCCGTCGGCACCTGCTCGGGCAGCACCGCCACCTGCCACGCGAGGACGGCGAGCCACGCCGCGGTCACCACGGCGGCCAGCACGAGGATCCACCGCGCGGTGGGCTCGCGCGGCAGGCCGCGGGCCGTGGCGGCGGTGTCCCTCGTCGTCGTCACCTTCTCCCGCCCTCCTACCGGACCACGGTGACGCGGGAGGCGGCGTCCCGGGCCCGCTCGCGGGCGGTCTCCACGTCCTCGGCGGTGGCCACGGCCACGCCCATCCGGCGGAACTCGGTGGCCGACGGCTTGCCGAACAGCCGCAGGTCGGACTCGGGCACCGCGAGGGCGCGGGCGACGCCGGCAAAACCGACGCCCTCCGCGCCGTCGCCCACGCCGTCGCCGCCGTAGATCACCGCCGACGCGCCCGGGCTGGCCATGGTCGTGACCACGGGCAGGCCGAGGACGGCGCGGGCGTGCATCTCGAACTCGCTGAGGACCTGGCTGCGCAGCGTCACGAGGCCGGTGTCGTGCGGTCGGGGGCTCACCTCGGAGAAGTACACGTCCACGCCGCGGACGAACAGCTCGACCCCGAACACCCCGACCCCGCCGAGGGCGCCCGTGATGCGCGCCGCCACCGAGCGGGCGGAGTCGTACGCGTCCTGCGTCATGACCTGCGGCTGCCACGACTCCACGTAGTCGCCGCGCTCCTGGCGGTGACCGATGGGCTCGCAGAAATCGGTGCGGATCGCGCCCGTGTCCGGATCCACGCTGCGGACGGTGAG
>DUTZ01000054.1 GCA_012841845.1 Actinomycetales bacterium
ATCAAACTCTCCATAAAAGCTTCTCAGCACTACGAAAAGCACAATCCAAGCAAACAAACAAACCAAAAACTGGCTGTTCAAAAAAGCGACCCCACAGACAGGGAAAGTGAGGCCGCAACCAAAAAAAAATTTGGCACTATCACAAACAAAACACACTGTTGAGTTCTCAAACAACACCCACACACCGGTCCGCGGAGGCCTGGTCGGCCGCTGCTTCTCGGGGCTGTACTGCGTCTCGCCGCCCTTTTCGGGGCAACTTCTCCAGGTTAGCGGACCGGTTCCTCCGGGTCAAACCGGGGTCCCTCTCCGCTCCTTCCGGAGCTCGTCTCCGCGGTGGGTCCGGCCTCTCGGTCCGGTCTCGCTCGCGGCGACTTCCAATAAGTTACGCAGACGTGAACCGAAACGCAAATCGCCTGGTCATCGCGAAAAAACGCGAGGGCGCCGGGAGGCCCCGGCGCCCTCGCCCACGGTGTCCTGCGGATCAGCCGATCCGGACGCCCGCGAAGTTCTTCTTGCCCCTCCGCAGGACGAGCCACCGGCCGTGCAGCAGGTCGGTCGTCGTGGGCGTCCAGTCCGGATCGGTGACGCGCTCGTTGTTGACGTACGCGCCGCCCTCGGCCACGGCGCGGCGGGCGGCTCCCCTGCTCTCGCTGAGGCCGGCCGCGGTGAGCAGGTCGACGATCGTCGTGGGGGCTCCCGGTTCCATCGTGACGGCGCCGGCGTCCTCGACCGCGGCGGCGAGCGTGGGCTCGTCGAGCTGCCCCAACTCCCCCCGGCCGAAGAGTGCCCGGGCCGCGGCCTGGACGGACTCGGTGGCGGCCACGCCGTGGACGAGCGTCGTCATCTCCTCGGCCAGCCGCTTCTGCGCCGCCCGCTGGTGCGGCTTCTCCGCGGTGAGCTGCTCGAGCTCCTCGAGCTCCTCGCGTCCGAGGAAGGAGAACCAGCGCAGGTAGCGCACCACGTCGGCGTCGGCGGTGTTGAGGAAGTACTGGTACCAGGTGTAGGGGCTGGTCATCGCGGGGTCGAGCCACAGGCTCCCGCCGCCGGTGGACTTGCCGAACTTCTTGCCGTCGGACGAGGTGACCAGCGGAACGGTCATCGCGTGCACGGTCTCGCCGTCGACGCGCCGGTTGAGGTCCACACCGCCCACGATGTTGCCCCACTGGTCGGAGCCACCGACCTGCAGCGTGCAACCGACCGCGCGGCGGAGCTGGAGGAAGTCGTTGGCCTGCAGCAGCATGTAGGAGAACTCGGTGTAGGAGATCCCGTCGCCCTCGAGGCGCCGCTTGACCGTGTCCCGCCCGAGCATCGTGTTGAGCGAGAAGTGCTTACCGACGTCGCGGAGGAACTCGATCGCCGTGAGGTGACCGGTCCACTGCATGTTGTTGACCACGATCGCGCCCGTCGACCCCTCGCCCAGGTCGACGAACGCCTCGAGCTGCCCGGAGATCCGCTCGGCCCACTCCGCGACGGTGTCCGTGGCGTTCATGGTCCGCTCACCGACGTCCCGCGGGTCGCCGATCATGCCCGTCGCGCCGCCGGCGAGGACCACGGGACGGTGCCCGGCGAGCTGGAAACGCCGCAGCGTGAGCAGCGGGATGAGGTGCCCTGCGTGCAGGCTCGGACCGGTCGGATCGAACCCGCAATAGAGGGTCACGGTCCCCTCGTCGAGGTGGGCGCGCAGTGCGTCGAGGTCGGTGGACTGCGCGATGAGCCCACGCCACTGCAGGTCGTCGAGGATGTTCTGGGTCACGGGCGCCATTGTCCCCCATCGGCGGGCGCGTCCACCACGGGGCGGGGGTGGGTCACCCGCGGGGCGCGCGGGCTGCGACGGTACGCGGAGACCTCGCGTGCCCCGGCCAGCCAGAAGCGCCACGGGCGGTCGGCCTCCACCGAGACGCCGACCCGCGGTCCGGTCCGGACCTCCGGGGCCGGGGGCGGATCGGGGCGGAACGTCACGGGCGAGACCGGGTCGAGGACGTCCGTCCCGCCGTCGGCGAGCACGATGCCCAGCGTCCGGCCGAGGTTCCCGGGTCCGCGGGCCGCGC
>DUTZ01000055.1 GCA_012841845.1 Actinomycetales bacterium
AGTCTGTCGAGGGCTCGCTGGGTGCGGGCTCGGACTTCGGTTCGGTGATCGACCTCGCGATCGGTTCGCTGGCGATCCCGGGCGCTTCGCTCGGCGTGTTGTCGAGTGCCGTGCCGAGCGGCAGTGGTGACGTCGAGAAGTCGGTGTCCGATTCCCTCGGTGGCGACTCGTCGCTGCCGACCCTGCCCGGTGGTTCGCTGGGGCCGGTGCTCGGTTCGCTGGAGGCGGGTTCGGAGGCGGCGGAGACCTCGGTGTCCGATTCCCTCGGTGGCGACTCGTCGCTGCCGGGCGGCGGCTCGATCCCGTCCGGTTCGATCACCACCGAGTCCGTGACGGACTCGGTCGGCGACCTGCCCGGCGGCGGCTCGCTCGTCCCGGTCATCGGCTCGATCGTCGCCCCCATCGGTTCGCTCGTCGGCTCGCTCGGCGCCCCGGTGGGCTCGCTCGGCGTGCTCGTCCCGATCGCCCTCGTCGGCGGTTCGATCGCGGCCGGCGCCGCGGCGATGCCGGCCATCGAGCAGTCCCTCGCCGGTGGCGGCGTCCAGCTGCCCCCGCTCCCGGCGCTGCCCGAGATCCCGGGCGTGGACACCGGCTCGCTCCCCGGCCAGCCGGGCGAGGCCCCGGCGCAGCAGCCGGTCGAGGACACGCCCCCGGCCCCCGGCCCGGCGGACCCGAACGGCCGCGGCTGATCCGCACGGATCCTGCCACGACGGCACACAGACCCGAGGCCCGTCCCCGACGAAGGGGACGGGCCTCGGGCCGTGGAGAGGGGCGCGTTACCGCGGCGCCATGCGCAGGGCGCCGTCCATGCGGATGCACTCGCCGTTGAGGTAGTCGTGCTCCACGATCGCGTTCGCGAGCTGCGCGTAGTCGGCGGGGCGGCCGAGGCGCGACGGGAACGGGATCGAGGCCTCGAGGGTCTTCTGGAACTCCTCGGTGAGGCCACGCAGCATCGGGGTCTCGATGGTGCCGGGGGCGATGGTGTTGACGCGGATGCCGAACTGGGCGAGGTCGCGCGCGGCGCAGATGCCCATCGAGTAGACGCCGCCCTTGGACGCGGCGTAGGCGATCTGGCCGACCTGGCCCTCGTACGCGGCCACGGAGGCGGTGTTGATGATGACGCCGCGCTGGCCGTCGGAGTCCACGGTGTCCTGGGTGGACATGGCCTCGGCGGCCAGACGCATGACGTTGAACGTGCCCACGAGGTTCACGGAGATGCAGGTCTGGAACAGGTCCAGGGCGTGCACGCCCTTCTTCGAGACGATGCGGGCGGCCGGGGCGATGCCCGCGCAGTTGACCACGGCGCGCAGCGGGGCGGCCTCGGTGGCCGTGGCGATCGCGGCCTGGACGTCGGCCTCGCTGGTCACGTCGCAGGCGATCAGCGTGAGGCCGGCGTCGATGCCCTGCTCCTTGGCGTTGTCGATCGACTGCTGGAGGTCGAGGCCGAAGACCTGAGCGCCCTTCTCGGCGAACGAGCGTGCGGTGGCGTTACCGAGGCCGGAGGCGGCACCGGTGACGATGACGGAGGCACCCTTGATGTCCACGGGCGGATCCTTTCACTAGGAGATGCAAGGAAAATACTCTCCCAGTGTCCCAGAGCCGCGTCCGGTGCACCCCTAAGGCCCGGTTCAGCGGACCCCGAAGGCCCGGCTCTCGCCCCGCACGGGGAACAGGCCACCGTCGATCCCGCGGCCCGAGGCGGTGTACACCACGCGGTACTCGCCGGGCACCGTCCCGGGCGGGATGTCCCAGGTCACGAGCGCGTTGGTCACGGTGAGCAGGCCCTCGAACACGATCATCGTGGACCAGTCGCCGTCGTCGTGGACCCGGACCCACCGGTCGCCGTCGCGCCGCTCCACCGCGAGGTACGTGTCGCCGCGGCGCAGGTCGGAGTTCGGGTGCGTGCCGCTGAACCGGACCGCCACGCGCTGGCCCACCCGGTACTCGCCGAGCGGCTGGTCGAGCACGTCCCCGAACGCCCGCAGCGGCGCCGGGGTGTCCACGAGCGGGTTGCCCAGCGGCGAGGTGGGGATCTGCCCGGTGAGGTCGCGCTCGGGCGACCCGGGGTCGTCGGGCGCGCCGGAGCGCATCGCGCGCGCGAGGTCGGCGGCGATCTGCTGGATGGCGGGCAGCGTCCACGGGCCGAAGGCGGTGGCGCCGCCCTCGTAGTTCTGCGCCGAGTACTCCTCGGGCGTGGTGACGTAGTGGCCGTAGGCATTGGTGTAGCCCTGGACGGTGACGTGGTCCTCGGGCACGCCGAGCTCGGCGGACAGGGTGCGGCGCAGGCGCAGGCCCGCCACGACGGTCGGCTCGAAGCCCAGGCAGAACAGGTAGTGGGTGCCCAGGCGGACGAGGTGGAACGGGTAGACGCGCTGGATCGCGTGCGGCACCAGCCCCACCGGCAGGAGGACGTCCTTGGCGCCGTGGGCCTCGCGCAGCCACGCCGGCACCACCACGTCGGTGATCGCCTTGACGGCCGGGTTGCCGCCGCGGTCGCCCTCGGCGAAGGGCAGTTCGTCCCCGCCGCCGCCGTCCTCCTGGCTGCCCGAGGCGAAGGCGGCCCCGAGCGCGGCGACGGCGGTGCGGTGGCTGCGGCCGTCGCCGGTGAACTCGGGCCGCACCTCGACGGCCGACATGTCCACCCACCGGTGCCGCACGTCGATCCCGCCGCCGAGCGGCCGGACCCCGCGGCCCACCTGGTCGCGCGCGGCCGCGAACTGCCGCTCGCCGGTGATACGGGTGTTGAGCCACTCGTCGGTCGTGGGCCCGTGCCCGGGACGCAGGTCGAGGTTGGGGCTCACGTCGCCGGGGTTGGTCTGCGCGAACGCCGTGACGAGCGCCGGCGTGCCTCCGGCGAGGTAGTCCTGGCCCGCGACCTCGCGCTCCCAGTGCCAGGCGGCGTAGCCCTTGTTGTCCGACGAGGCGAGCCGGTTCTCGGCGGTCATCGAGGTGGCGTGGGCGGCGAACCAGTTGAGCACGCCCACCAGCCGGCCGCCGCGGGTGATCTGCAGCGACTGCGAGCGCGGGTCGATCCCCTCGGGGAAGTGGGCCCGCTCCTCCGGGGTGTCGCGCTCGAAGGAGCCGCGGGAGCGGTTGACGCCGGCGTCGTGCAGCACGCCCGTGGTGACGCCCACCTCGGACGGGGCGAGGTCGTGGTGGGCCATGCGGACGGCGTCGACGATGCCCGCGCAGTTGGCCTCGAAGGTCACCGGCCGGAACCCGCCCATGGACAGGTCGACCATCGGGTGGCCGGAGGTGCCGCCGGGCGCGGCGTGCGTGTGCGTGGCGGTGAGCGCCACGTTGCCCTCGTGGTAGGTGTCGCCGAACTCGGCGGCCAGCCGCCGCAGCACCTCCTGCTGGATGGACTGGAACATGAGCCCGATCTCGGCCGTCACGTGGAGGAACCGGGGCGACGACGGCGAGTCCGCGAACACGAAGGCGCGGGCCCGCTGGCGCAGGTGCAGCCCGACGGACGACTGCTCGGTGTCCGCGTACCCGTTCATGCCGGCGCCCAGCGGCTCTCCCGTCATGTCGCCGATGCCCCGACCGACGTACATCGGGGTCGACTGCGCGGACGCCACGGCGGGCAGCAGCGACTGCAGGGTCGCGATGCCGCCGAGCGCCGCGGCCCCGCCCAACACCGCGCGGCGGCTGACAGTGGTGTGGGTCTCACTCATGCGGGAGACGCTACCGCAGCTGGACGGGTGTCCGGACGCGGACGGGCCCCGCGCTCGCGTGCGCGGGGCCCGTCGGTCGGGAGTCGGGGAGTCGGCGGACTCAGCCCTTGGCGGCGGCGTACCGCTGCGCGACGTCCTCCCAGTTGACGACGTTCCACCAGGCCTTGACGTAGTCGGCCTTGACGTTCTTGTACTGGAGGTAGAAGGCGTGCTCCCACATGTCCAGCATGAGCAGCGGGGTGATGTTCACCGAGATGTTGCCCTGCTGGTCGGTGAGCTGCTGGATGACGAGGCGCTCACCGATGTGGTCGTAGCCCAGGACCGACCAGCCGGAGCCCTGCAGGGTGCTCGCGACCGCGTTGAAGTGGGCCTGGAACTTGTCGAACGAGCCGAACTCGGCGTCGATCGCGGAGGCCAGCTCGCCCTCGGGCTTGTCGCCACCGTTGGGCGACATGTTCTTCCAGAACACCGAGTGGTTGGTGTGGCCACCCAGGTGGAAGGCGAGGTTCTTGCTCAGCAGCGGGGCCTTGCCCGAGATCGAGCCGTCCTCGCGGGCCTCCGCGAGCTGCTCGAGCGCGGTGTTGGCGCCGGCGACGTAGGTGGCGTGGTGCTTGGAGTGGTGCAGCTCCATGATCTCGCCGGAGATGTGCGGCTCTAGCGCGCCGTAGTCGTAGTCGAGATCGGGAAGAACGTACTCGGCCATAACGGGGAGTCCTTTCTGTTGGGTGGCGGGCAGCGCGCGGGCCAGCAGCCCGTGGCGCCCGTCACGGCGACCGACCTCCACCATAGTGATCGCGCGCCCTCGCCGTCGTCCACCGGATCCGCTCCCACCGCGGCGCCGCGCGCCGCCTGCCATGATCGGGGGCGTGGATCAGCGCGATAGCCCCTCCGGGCGCGTCATCTCCGTCTCCGCCGTGGTGCTCACCCGCGCCGACGGCGCCGTGGTCACGGTCCGCAAGCGCGGCACCGACCGCTTCATGCTGCCCGGCGGCAAATGGGAGCCGAGGGAGGGGCCCGCGGAGTGCGCGGCGCGCGAGTTGCACGAGGAGCTGGGGCTCGACGTGGACGCCGCCGCGCTCGCCCGCCTCGGCCGCTTCCGCACCGCGACCGCCAACGAGCCGGGCTTCGTCCTGGTCTCCGAGGTGTTCGCCGTGGACCTGGTCGCCGGCCGCGACGAGCCGTCGCCGCGCGCCGAGATCGCCGAACTGCGGTGGGTGCGGCCCGGGGACGTCGCGGGCCTGCCGGAGGAGGACTGCGCGCCGTGGGCCCCGCTGCTCGTGCGGGTCGCGCGCGAGGCGGCGGGGTGACTCAGGGCGGACCTTCGGTGGCCGGGTTCTCGGTGGCCCGCGCGCGGGTCAGGTACAGGTCGGTGCGGTACGGGATCTCGATGCTGTCCTCGCCGGCGATCACCGCGGCGACGGCGTCGAGCGTGCGTCGCCGGGCGTCGTGATCGAGGGAGGCGATCCAGCTCCACGAGGCGACCAGTGCGAGGAAGTCGGCGGGTGTCAGCTCGTGCGTGTGGCTGAACGCGCTGTGCTCGGGGTCGGCGAACAGCCCGGTGCGCGTGAGACCGTCGCGCCAGCGTCCGTTCCCGGCCGGGAAATCGCCGGCGGCCCGCCGGTGAGGAGTGACGACGCGGCGGAAGCCCTCGAGCCACGGCGTGCTCTCGTCGGTCCACGTCGGCACGTTCCACAGCACCGCGAGACCCCCGGCGGGCGTGAGGACGCGGGCGATCTCCGCCGCCGCCGCTGCCGTGTCGAACCAGTGGAATGCCTCGCCGACCACCACCGCATCGACCGCGTGATCGGGGAGCGGGATCGCCTCGGCCGTGCCGTCCAGGACGGTGACGTCGGGGAGCTCCCGGGCGATCCTGTCCCGCATCCGCGGCATCGGCTCGACGGCGACCACCCGCCGCAC
>DUTZ01000056.1 GCA_012841845.1 Actinomycetales bacterium
AGCAGGCCGCCGCGGTCACGCACCGCGGCGGCCCGCTGCTCATCGTGGCCGGCGCCGGCTCCGGCAAGACCAGCGTGCTCACCCGGCGGATCGCCCACCTGCTGGCCGAGGGCGGGGCGCACCCAGGGCAGATCCTCGCGATCACCTTCACCAACAAGGCCGCCGCCGAGATGCGCGAGCGCGTCTCGGCGCTGGTGGGGCCCCAGGCCGAGCGGATGTGGGTGGCCACCTTCCACTCGATCTGCGTGCGGATCCTCCGGGCGCAGTCGGCACTGCTCGGCACCCGCAACTCCAACTTCACGATCTACGACTCGGACGACTCGCGCCGCCTGCTCGGCATGATCGCCAAGGAGCAGCACCTCGAGGTCAAGAAGTTCACCCCGCGCATGCTCGCCTCGGCCATCTCCAACCTCAAGAACGAGCTGATCGAGCCGGACGAGGCCAGGGACCGGGCGCTGGAGGACTCCGACCGGACCGCGCAGACCGTCGCGGCGGTGTACACCGAGTACCAGGCGCGGCTGCAGGCGGCCAACGCGTTCGACTTCGACGACCTCATCGGCGAGACCGTCGCCCTCCTGCGCGCGCACCCGGACGTGGCGGCCTACTACCGGCGGCGGTTCCGGCACGTGCTCGTGGACGAGTACCAGGACACCAACCACGCCCAGTACGTGCTGGTCCGCACCCTGGTGGGGGGAACGGCGGGCGACGACGACGAGGTGGGCGTGCCCCCGGCGGAGCTCTGTGTGGTGGGTGATGCCGACCAGTCCATCTACGCGTTCCGCGGCGCCACGATCCGCAACATCGAGGACTTCGAGGAGGACTACCCGGACGCGCGGTCGATCCTGCTGGAGCAGAACTACCGCTCCACGCAGACGATCCTCGGCGCGGCCAACGCCGTGATCGCGCGGAACCCCGGGCGCCGCGAGAAGAACCTGTGGACGGACGCCGAGGGCGGCGAGCTGCTCGTGGGCTACGTGGCGGACAACGAGCACGACGAGGCGCGGTTCGTGGCCGGGGAGATCGACCGGCTCGTGGACTCCGGCGACCACGACTACTCGGACATCGCGGTGTTCTACCGCACCAACAACTCCTCCCGGGTGGTCGAGGACGTGTTCGTGCGCCTCGGCCTGCCGTACAAGGTCGTGGGCGGCACGCGCTTCTACGAGCGCAAGGAGGTCCGCGACATCGTGGCCTACCTCAAGGTGCTCGCCAACCCGGACGACGCGGTGGCGCTGCGCCGCATCCTCAACACCCCGCGCCGCGGGATCGGCGACCGCGCCGAGGCGTGCGTCGTGGTCCACGCCGAGCAGCGGGGGATCGGCTTCGGCGAGGCGCTGCGCGACGCCGCCGAGGGGCGCGTGGCGATGCTGGGCACGCGGGCGGTCAACGCGATCTCCGGGTTCGTCGCCCTGCTCGACGAGCTGCGCGGCCGGCTCGAGGGGGAGGAGCACGCGGGCGGCGAGGACTCGGTCCCCGACGTGGGCGCGCTCGTCGAGGCCGTCCTCGACCGCACGGGCTACCGCGCCGAGCTCGAGTCCTCCAACGACCCGCAGGACGCCGCGCGGCTGGACAACCTCAACGAGCTGGTGGGCGTGGGCCGCGAGTTCTCCTCCGAGGCGGCGCTGCAGCGGGCCGCGGCCGAGCAGGGTTTCGGCCCCGGCGCGGAGGGCGGCGCCGACGGGCTGGACGCCCAGCTCGACGAGGGCGTGGCCGAGCCGGGCTCGCTCGCCGCCTTCCTCGAGCGGGTCTCCCTGGTGGCCGACGCCGACGAGATCCCCGACGACTCCCAGGGCCAGGTCACCCTGATGACCCTGCACACGGCCAAGGGCCTGGAGTTCCCGGTGGTGTTCCTCATCGGCATGGAGGACGGGCTCTTCCCGCACATGCGGGCGCTGGGCGACCCGGCCGAGCTCGCCGAGGAGCGTCGCCTGGCGTACGTGGGCATCACCCGCGCCCGCCGGAGGCTGTACCTCTCGCGCGCGATGATGCGCTCGTCCTGGGGCCAGCCCATGACCAATCCCGGATCGCGCTTCCTCGAGGAGATCCCCGCCGAGGCGATCGACTGGCAGCGCGAGGAGCCCGCCGGCGGCATCGGCGGGTTCGGTGACGACGACGGATTCGCCCCGCGCCGGCGCTTCGGCGGCGGGGGCGGCGGCTTCGGCTCGAGCGGCGCCGGTTCCGGCGGCTACCGGTCCGGCGGCTCCGGCGCGGGGCGGTCCACGGGCATCCCGCGGGCCAAGGCCTCCGGGCCCGCGCTCGAGCTGGCGCCCGGCGACCGCGTGACGCACGACAAGTACGGGCTGGGCAAGGTGCTCTCGTGCGACGGCTCCGGGCCGCGCGCGACCGCGACGATCGACTTCGGGGCGTCGGGGAAGGTGCGCCTCATGCTCATCGGCGGCGTGCCGATGCAGAAGCTGTAGGGGGCGGGTCGCCCGGCCGAGCGGGCCGTGTGGCTCAGCTCAGGGAGGAGCCGCCGCCGGTGCTGCCGTCGAGGCCGATGCCGTGCTGCGCCAGCCAGACCACCGGGTCGATGTGGTCGTTGCCGTCGTTGAGCAGGACCTCGAAGTGCAGGTGTGAGCCGGTGGAGAAGCCGCGCGAGCCCATGCCGGCGATCTTCTGGCCGGCGTAGACGCGCTGGCCCACCTCGACGTCGAGGGTCTCCATGTGGCCGTAGACGGTCATGACGCCGTCGTCCGACATGATGCGGATCCAGTTGCCGTAGCCCTGGGCCGGGCCCGAGTCCACCACGGTGCCGTTGGTGGCGGCGAGGATCGGGGTGCCGACCGCGTTGGCGATGTCGATGCCGGCGTGCATGACGCCCCAGCGCATGCCGTAGGGGGAGGTGAAGGCGCCGACGGCCGGCAGTGCGATCTGCGGGCGGCGGGCCTTCTCCTCGGCGATCTCGCGCTGGGTGTTGATCTCCGTGCCCGCCTTGAGGGTGGAGACGATCGTCGAGCGGAGGTCCTCGGCGACGTCGTCCGCGGCGACCACGGGGGCGGGCTGCGAGGGCGTCGCGACGGCGGGGGCCGCCGGGGCCTGTGGCGCGGCGAG
>DUTZ01000057.1 GCA_012841845.1 Actinomycetales bacterium
ACGGCGGGTGGGGGCTGGCGGACGTGGGGCCGGTCGTCCACAACCTCGTCATCTCCAACGTGCCGGGCCCGCCCGAGCGCCGATCGCTCGCGGGCGCGGCGGTGTCCGGGTTCGTCCCGCTCGCCCCCGTCTACCCGGGTGCCGGGCTCTCGCTGGCGGCGGTGTCGTACGCCGGGCGGCTGCACGTCGGGGTGCTCGCGTGCCGCCACCTCGTGCCCGACCCGCAGGTCGTGGCGGACGGGATCGGCCGCGCGATGGCGGAGCTGGTGGCCGCGGTCCCCTAGCGCACGTCCACGATGGGCAGCCGCAGCGCGCCCGGGGCGTCGGCCGGCACCATCGGCGAGCGCGGCGCGACGGGGTCGATGCGCCGGTAGCCCTCCCCCTGCGCGGGCCGCGGGTCGGCCTCGCCCTTGTTGGGCCACAGCGACATGGCGCGCTCGGCCTGGGCGGTGATGCTCAGGGCCGGGTTGACGCCGAGGTTGGCGGAGATCGCCGAACCGTCCACCACGTGGAGCGTCGGGTAGTTCCACACGCGGTGGTACGGGTCCACCACGCCGGTGTCCGGGGAATCAGAGATGGCGCACCCGCCGAGGAAGTGCGCCGTGAGCGGGATGTCGGCCACCTCGCCCCACGTGCCGCCGGCGATGCCGCCGATCTTGGCGGCGATGCGGCGGGTGGCCTCGGTGCCGAGCGGGATCCACGTCGGGTTGGGGGCCCCGTGGCCCTGCCGGCTCGAGACGTAGCGCAGCGGGCCGCGGCGCTTGACGAAGGTCTCCAGGGAGTTGTCGAGGTTCTGCATGACCAGCGTGATGACGGTCCGCTGACTCCACCGGCGCAGCAGGAACAGGTGGAGGAACATCGCCGGGTCCTGCCGCACCTCGGCGAGCAGCTTGCGCCAGCGCGGGGTGTCGCCGCCGCCCTCGGTGAGCAGGGTCTGCAGGATCGCGATGGCGTTGGAGCCCTTGCCGTAGCGGACGGGCTCCACGTGGGTGTCCGAGCTGGGGTGGAAGGACGACGTGATGGCCACGCCCTCGGAGAAGTCCTGCTCGGGGCGGTACTCCTTGCGCATGGCCCCCATGATCGACTCGGAGTTGGTGCGCGTGAGCCGGCCCAGCGCGTCCGACAGGCGCGGCAGCGAGCCGTCGTCCTTGGCGTAGTGCAGCAGGTGCTGCGTGCCCCACGTCCCGGCGGCCACGACCACGTGCCCGGCCGACATCGTGCGGCGGCGCCGCCCCGGGCGGGTCCAGGCGCCGGTCCGCTCGAGGGTCACGTCCCAGGTGCCGTCGCCGCGCTCGCGCAGCCCGGAAACGGTGGTGCGGTCGAGCACCCGCACGCCGGCCCGCTCGGCCAGGCCGAGGTAGTTCTTGACCAGGGTGTTCTTGGCCCCATGGCGGCAGCCGGTCATGCACTCGCCGCACTCGATGCAGGCGGTGCGGTCCGGGCCCACGCCGCCGAAGTACGGGTCGGGCACCGTCTCGCCGGGCTTGCCGGTGCCGCCGGTCTTCTCCCCGAAGTACACGCCGACCGGGGTGTAGACGAAGGTGTCGGCGGCGCCCATGTCCTCGGCGACCGACCTGATGACCTCGTCGGAGTGGGTGTGGGTGGGGTTGGTGACGACGCCGAGCATGCGGCGGCCCTGCTCGTAGAACGGGGAGAGCTCGTCCTCCCAGTCCGTGATGTGGGCCCACTGCCGGTCGTTGAAGAACGGGGCGGGCGGCTTGTACAGCGTGTTGGCGTAGTTGAGGGAGCCGCCGCCCACGCCGGCACCGGCGAGGATCATGACGTCCCGCAGCATGTGCACGCGCTGCAGCCCGAACAGGCCCAGCTTGGGCGCCCACACGTACTTGCGCAGCCGCCAGGAGGTCTTGGGGAAGTCCTCGTCGCGGAACCGGCGGCCCGCCTCGACGACCGTCACGCGGTAGCCCTTCTCCGCCAGCCGCAGCGCGGTGACGCTGCCGCCGAAGCCGGAGCCCACCACGAGCACGTCGGTGTCGGTGGCGGCGTGCGCCGAGGGCTGCTGCGTGCTCGTCGTCATATCGGGACTCCCGGGGTCGGTGGTGCGCACCACCCTACCCCAGCCCGAACCCCCCGCTGGACAACAATCCGCGCTTTGTCCAGCCGGCCGGGCGCCCGGTCAGGGACGGACGGAGAGATCCACCTTCTGGAAGCCCTTGACGTCCGAATAGCCGCACTTGGCCATGGCGCGACGGAGCCCGCCCATGAGGTTGCGCGAGCCGTCGGCGGCGCTGGTGGGCCCGGACAGGACCTCCTCCAGCGGGGCGAGCGCGGTCTCGTCGTCGGTCTCCGCCACGTGGCCCCGCGGGACCTTGGGGTGTGCGGCCACGGCGTCCCAGTACACGCCCCGGCCCGGTGACTCGAGGGCACCGGCGAGCAGGGGGCCGAGCACCACGGCGTCGGCGCCGCAGGCCACGGCGCGCGCGATGTCGCCGGAGGTGTAGATGTCGCCGTCGGCGAGCACGTGGACGTAGCGGCCGCCCGTCTCGTCGAGGTAGTCGCGGCGCGCGGCCGCGGCGTCGGCGATCGCGGTGGCCATGTGGACCTCCATGCCGAGCACGGGGCCGGTGGTGGTGACGCCGTCGACGCCGCCGTAGCCCACGATGACGCCGGCCGCGCCGGTGCGCATGAGGTGCAGCGCTGTCTTGTAGTCCACGACGCCGCCGGCGATCACCGGCACGTCGAGCCCGCCGATGAACTCCTTGAGGTTGAGCGGCGCGTCCTCGTCGCTCACGTGCTCGGCCGAGATGATGGTGCCCTGCACCACGAGCATGTCGATGCCGGCCGAGAGGAGGCCGGGCGTGAGGTCGCGGGCGTGCTGCGGCGACACGCGCACGGCCACGGTGGCGCCCTCGTCGCGGATGCGCGTGACGGCGGCCGCGAGCAGCTCGCGGTCGATGGGCGCCCGGTGCAGCTCCTGCAGGCGCGCCACGGCCCGGTGGCCGGTGACGTCCTCGAGCGCGATCTCGCGCAGGTCGGCGATCGCGGTCTCCGGATCGGCGTGCCGGGCCCACAGGCCCTCGCCGTTGAGCACCGCCAGACCGCCCAGCCGCGAGAACTCCACCGCCGAGTCCGGGGAGACCACCGCGTCCGTCGGGTGGGTCATCACCGGGATGTCCATCTGGTAGGCGTCGATCTGCCAGGCCGTCGACACCTCCTTGGAGCTGCGGGTGCGGCGCGCGGGGACGATGTCCACGTCCCCCAGCCCGTACATACGACGGGCCTCGCGGCCCATGCCGATCTCCACGACGTCACGCACGATGTCAGTCCTTGACGGTGTAGTTGGGGGCCTCGACGGTCATCTGGATGGCGTGCGGGTGGCTCTCCCGCAGGCCGGCCGCCGTGATCTGGACGAACTGGGCGCGGTGCATGTCCGGGATCGTCGCCGAGCCGGTGTAGCCCATGCCGGCGCGCAGGCCGCCGACGAGCTGGTGCAGCACCTGCGCCACGTCGCCGCGGTACGGCACGCGTCCCTCGATGCCCTCCGGCACGAGCTTCTCCTCGGAGAGCACGTCGTCCTGGAAGTAGCGGTCCTTGGAGAAGCTCTTGGCCTCCCCCGGCTTGCCGCGGCCGCGCATCGCGCCGAGCGAGCCCATGCCCCGGTAGACCTTGTACTGCTTGCCGTCCACGAAGATCAGCTCGCCGGGCGACTCGGTGCAGCCCGCGAGCAGCGAACCGAACATGCAGGCGTTGGCGCCAGCGGCGATGGCCTTGGCCACGTCGCCCGAGTACTGCATGCCGCCGTCGGCGATCACCGGGATGCCCGCGGCGTGCGCGGCCACCGAGGCCTCGATGATCGCGGTGATCTGCGGGGCGCCCACGCCGGCGACGACGCGGGTGGTGCAGATGGAGCCGGGGCCGATGCCCACCTTGATGGCGTCGGCGCCGGCGTCGATCATCGCCTGGGCCGCGCCGCGGGTGGCGAGGTTGCCGCCGATCACCTGGACGCGGTCCCCGAGGTCCCGCTTGATGCGCGAAACCATCTCGAGGGCGTTGCGGTTGTGCGCGTGCGCGGTGTCCACCACCAGGACGTCGACCCCGGCGTCGGTGAGCGCGGTGGCGCGCTGCCACGCGTCCTCCCCCGTGCCCACCGCGGCGGCCACGCGCAGACGGCCGTCGGAGTCCTTGGTGGCGTCCGGGTGCTTCTCGGTCTTGACGAAGTCCTTGACCGTGATGAGGCCGGTGAGCTTGCCGTCGCCGTCGACGATCGGCAGCTTCTCGATCTTGTGGCGGCGCAGCAGGCCGAGCGCGGCCTCGGCGGTGACGCCCTCGCGGGCCACGACCAGCGGGGCCCTGGTCATGACCTCGTCCACGCGGCGCGACTTGTCCACCTCGAAGCGCATGTCGCGGTTGGTGATGATGCCCACCAGCTCGCCGCGCTCGTCGGTGACGGGCAGGCCGGAGATCCGGTATCGGGCGCACATCTCGTCGACCTCGGCGAGGGTGTTGGCCGGCGCGCAGGTGACGGGGTCGGTGACCATGCCGGCCTCCGAGCGCTTGACCGTCTCCACCTGCGCGGCCTGGTCGGCCACGGAGAGGTTGCGGTGCAGCACGCCGATGCCGCCCTGGCGGGCCATGGCGATGGCCATCCGCGCCTCGGTGACCGTGTCCATCGCCGACGACACGAGCGGCACCTTGAGCGTGATGTCCCGGGTGAGCTGCGTGCTGGTGTCGACCTCGCTGGGGACGACCTCGGACGCGGCGGGCAGGAGCAGCACGTCGTCGAAGGTCAGGCCCACCATCGCGACCTTGGCGGGATCGTCGCCGCCGGTACGCACGGGGCCTCGCGACTCGCTCATCTGCCGTCCTCCTGGGGGTCGTCTCGGTGGTGTGGTCGAGAATAGTGCGTCGGGGGGCCGGGGCTCGAACCGTCGACCCCCTTCGGGAGGTGGTCGCGGGTACCGTGGGGGTGTGAACGATCCCCTGCCACCCGGTATGCCCCCCGATCCGTTCGCCGGCGATCCCGACGATCCCGCCGCCGAACTGGCCGCCCTCGACCCGGTCGAGCACTCCGAGCCGCTCGACGCGGACGAGCGGCGCGCGGTGCTCGAGGACCTCGCGGACCTCGAGGAGTTCCAGCGACTGCTGGCCCCCGGGGGCGTCCGCGGGATCGCCGTGCAGTGCGAGGACTGCGCCGAGGAGCACTACCACGACTGGGACATGCTGCGCTCCAACCTCTCGCAGCTCCTCGAGGACGGCACGCTCCTGCCCCACGAGCCGGCGTTCGACCCCGAGCCGGAGCACTACGCCACCTGGGAATACTGCCGCGGGTACGCGGACGCGGTCCGGGCTCTGCGCCCGCGCCGCGCGCGCTGGATCCGCTGAGGCGGGAGCCGCCGGGCCGGACGGGCCG
>DUTZ01000008.1 GCA_012841845.1 Actinomycetales bacterium
AGGGCGGGGCGGTCGCCCCGGAGGTCGTCGGTCATCGTCGGCGGACTCAGGCCGTCCGGTAGGCGTCGAGGAGGCGGGCGCGCAGCTCCGGCTCGGGGTCCGAGGTGCCGTGGGACGGGTTCTCCCACTCGGCCTGGACCCGGCCCGAGGAACCGAGCAGCGCGATCCGGGATCCCACGACGAGCGCCTCGTCCACGTCGTGCGTCACCATCACCGTGGTCACGCCGAGTTCGGCGGTCACGCCCACCAGCCACCGCTGGGAATCGGCGCGGGTGACGGGGTCGAGCGCGCTGAACGGCTCGTCGAGCAGCAGGATCTCCGGCCGGGTGGCCGCCGCGCGCACCACGGCGACGCGCTGGGCCTGGCCGCCCGAGATCTCGTCCGGGCGGGCGTCGGCGAGGTCGGCGATCCCGAAGTGGGCGAGCAGCTCGTCCACGTGCGAGGTGTCGACCCGGCCGCGCAGCGAGCGGAAGCGGCCGCCGAGGGCCACGTTCTCGCGCACCGTGAGCCACGGGTAGAGCAGCGGCTTCTGGAAGACCACGGCGTACGAGTGCCCGCGGTCCCCGCCGGGGGCCGACGAGCCCACGCGCAGGCGGCCGCCCACGGGCTCGTCGAGGCCGGCGAGGAGGCGGAGCAGCGTGGACTTGCCCACGCCGGACGGGCCGAGGAGCACCAGCGACTCCCCCGCCCGGACCGTCAGCTCGAGGTCGTCGAACAGTGGGCGCCCGCCGGGGAGCCGGTGGCGCAGCCCGGAGACCTCGACGGCCACGGGCCGCTCGAGCACCGCGGTCACGCGACGATCCCGAGCCGGTCGAGCTCCCACTTGAGCTGGGACTGCGAGGGCGACTGGACGGGCAGGAACGCGGCCTCGCGCATGCGGCGGTTGGCCGGGGCCCCCTGCGCGTAGCCCATGCCGCCGCAGAGGACGGCCTCCAGCCGGGTGGCGGCGGGGCCGATCTCCGCGCCGTCCAGACGCAGCAGGAGCAGGTCCGCGAGCGCCGCCCCGGTGGGGTCGGCCGCGAGGCGGTGCAGCTCGGAGTGCATGTGGTCGTGGCGGCCGACGAGCGCGGCGTGTTCGTCGGCGTAGAAGGCGCCGAGCCCCTCGAGCCGGCCGGCCGACTCGGTGAGGGACCGCGCGGCGATCCCCGAGCAGAACGAGGCCTGGAGGATGAGGAACTGCGGGCGCACGCCGGAGAGGAACTCCGGCAGGTCCTCGCCGAGCACCTGCTCGTGTGGGACCACGACGCCGTCGAGACCGACCATCGTGGACGCCGTCGCGTTGAGGGCGAGCAGGTCCGGCGCGGTGCGGATCTCCACGCCCGGCGCGGACGCGGCAAAGGTGAGGACGAGGCTGCGCCCGTCCTCGGTGTTGGCGGCGAGCACGATCTGGCTGTCCGGGTAGACGTTGGACGCCCACGCGATCGGCCCGTCGAGCCGGTACCCGCCCTCGACCGGGGTCGCCGTGACCGGGACCGGGCCGAGGCCGACGGCCTGACGCTGGGCGGCGGCCATGCCGGTCACGCCGGGACGCCGACCGTCGGCGACCGCCCGGTAGCTCTCCATGGCGGCGTCGGAGCGGTCCGCGGCGTGCCGGAGGTAGGCGGCGGTCATGCGCTGCGCCCAGGCGCCGAAGGCCACGGACAGGCTCTCGGTGGCCACGGCCTCGAGGACCGTGGCCGCGACCGCGACGGGGGTGCGGTCCACGTCGAAGAGGCCGAGGTCGGCGAGGGCCGCGATGTCCTCGCGCAGGTCGGCGTCGCCACGGTCGATCGCGGAGGCACGACCGGCGACCGCGTCGATCACCGCGACGAGCTCGGCGACGTCGAGCCCACCGAGGTCGCCGGAGACGAGCCGGGCGCGGGCCGCGCCGAGGTCGGCGGTGAGGGCGGGTGCCGTGGGCGCGCTCATGCCAGCTCGTGCAGACGCGAGATGGGGGTGGACACGATCTCCCGGGCGCGGACGACGGCGTCCGTGTCGGGGGCGTTGTAGAAGCACAGGCACTTGTCCGTGTCCTCGCGGACGTAGGTGCGCAGGAAGGAGACCTCGGGGATCTCGGCGTACTTGGGGGACTTCTCCTTCTTCCGCGTGAGGTAGGTGTCCATGTCGATCTCGGCGGGGATGTCCCACTCGACGAGGTAGCCGGCCTCCGGGCGGGCGGCCTTGATCGTCTCGAGGTCGGTGCCCACCAGGCGGACCTGGGCGGGCTCGGTGACCTCGGCGGCGCCGATCGACGCGGCGTCGAGGGCCGGGGCCTCGGTGGCGCAGGCGCCGTTCGGGCCGTCGGCGATCTCGACGATGGTGAACACGCGCGCCGCGCCCTTGGTGATCTGGGTCTCGATGACCTCGGTGCCGGCGGCGGTCAGGGCCGAGGCGATGGCGTCGACGAGGGCCGACGGGTCGGACTGCTGCTCCTGGGAGGGGGTGGTCTCGTACAGGAAGAGGGTCATCTGTGGTCCTTTCACGGGCGGTAGACGGCCCCCACCCTAGGCCAGAACAGACCGTTCTGTCTATTCGGGCGGTGGGAGCGCGACCCCCGCACCACTAGAGTCGTGACATGCGCATCGTGTTCCACTCGAAGCTCGACGAGTTCGCCGACCACCTCGCACGCTTCTGCGAGATCGACGGTCGCCTCCTCGAGCGCGCCACCACGGCCCTCCTCGAGAGCGACGAGGTCGCCGCCCGGGAGGTGCTCGACGGCGAGGCCGACCTCCGGGAGCTGCGCGAGGCGTGCGAGCAGCTCGCCTTCGAGATGCTCCTGCTCGAGGCCCCGGTCGCCGGCGACCTGCGCCAGGTGGTCTCCGGCATCTACATCGTCGAGCACTTCAACCGCATGGCTGCCCTCGCCGCGCACGTCGCGCGCCTGGCCCGGCTGCGCCACCCGCGGGCCGTGGTCCCGGAGCCCCTCGTGCCCGTTATCCGGGAGATGGCCGATCACGACGCGGCGCTCGCGACCCGCCTCCGGCAGGTGCTCGCCGAGCAGAACGTGGACCTGGGCCTGTCCATGCACGGCGCCGACGACGCGGTGGACACCCTCCACTCCGGCCTCATGCGCCGGCTCTCCTCGGAGGATTGGCCGCACGGCTCCGTCGCCGCCGTCGACCTGGCCCTGCTGGCCCGGTACTACGAGCGGTTCGGCGACCACACCGTGAGCGTGGCCAATCGGATCGTCTACCTCGCCACCGGCCGCAAGCCCGCCGACGGGGTCCTCGAGCCCGAGGACGGCGGGATCGTCGACTGACCCCGTCCCACCCCCTCCCGGCATCGCGGGGATGAACAGCCGGGAAACGACGGCTCCGGCGCCCCCGGACCTGACTACGGTGACGCCATGCGCACTGTGTTCCGTTCCAAGTTGGACGAATTCGCCCGTGACCTCTCCCGCTTCTGCGAGCTCGATCGCCGGATCTTCGACGCGGCCACCACGGCCCTCCTCGGCGCCGACGAGGTCGCCGCGAACGAGGCGATCGACGCCCTGACCGAGGTCGAGGAGCTCCGCGCATCGTGCGAGGCCGTCGCCTTCGAGATGCTCCTGCTCGAGGCCCCCGTGGCCGGCGACCTGCGCCAGGTGGTCTCCGGCATCTACATCGTCGAGCACTTCACCCGCATGGCCACCCTCGCCGGACACATCGCGCGCCGCGCGCGCCTGCGTCACCCCGACCCGGTCGTCCCCGAGGCCCTGGTCCCCACCGTCCGCGAGATGGCCGAGCGGGGGGCCGACCTGGCCGCGAAGCTGCAGCAGGTCCTCGCCGAGGAGGACGTTGACCTCGCCCTGTCCCTGCACCACGACGACGACGCCGTCGACGACCTCCACGCCTCCCTCATGCGGCAGCTCTCCGCCGAGGACTGGTCGCACGGCTCCGTCGCCGCCGTCGACGTCGCCCTGCTCGCCCGGTACTACGAGCGCTTCGCCGACCACACCGTGAGCGTGGCCAACCGGATCGTCTACCTCGTCACCGGCCAGAAGCCCGCCGACGGTGTCCTCCACGAGCCCGAGGACGGCAGTATCGTCGAGTGACCGACGTCCCCGCGCCCGAGGAGGCCTCCCACCATGACGCAGACGGCGATCATCACCGGGGGCACCGGCGGGATGGGTCTGGCCACCGCCGCGATCCTCGGGCGCGACCACCACGTCGTCCTGGCCGACCTCGACGGTGAGCGGCTCGACGCGGCCGCGGAGGAGCTCTCCACGGCCGGCGTCGGGGCCTCCACCGCGGTCTGCGACATCACCGACCGGACCTCGGTCGAGAACCTGTTCGCCGCGGCCGCACGCACCGGACGCGTGCGGGCGGTGGTCCACACCGCCGGCGTGAGCCCGCTCATGGGTTCGCCCGAGCGCATCATCCGGATCAACGCCCTCGGCACGGTGCACGTCACCGAGGCCGCACTCGCGGCGGCCGGTCCGGGGTCCGCGCTCGTGTCCGTGTCGTCGATGGCCGGCCACATGCTGCCGTCCCCCCTCCTGCCCCGGCGCGCATTTCGCCACGCCCTCACCAACCCGGCGCGGATGACGGCCTCGCTCACCCGGCTCGCGACCCTGGGCCCGGGCGCCGCGGGGCCCGGCACCGCCTACTCCCTGAGCAAGGCGTTCGTCATCTGGTACACCGCCGCGATGGCGGCCGCCTTCGGCGAGAAGGGGGCACGCGCCCTGACCGTCTCCCCCGGCAGCTTCGACACCGACATGGGCCGACTGGAGAAGGCGAGCGGGTCCGAGCGCATGCTCGACTTCGCGGCACTCAAGCGCTTCGGCCGCCCCGAGGAGATCGCCGAACTGCTCGCCTTCTGCGCGGGTGAACGGGCCGGCTACCTCACCGGCACGGACGTCCTCTGCGACGGCGGGACCATCGCCGGACTCACGCTCAAGGGCATGATCGCGATGGCACGGGGGCGGTGACGCGCCCGGCCGCCGGCCGCGTACTCCCCGCCGGAACCGCGGCACTGCTCGCCTCGCTCTACCTCGCGCAGGGGCTGCCCTACGGGTTCTTCACGCAGGCACTGCCGGTGGTCCTGCGCGACTCCGGTTTCTCCCTGGTCGCGATCGGCGCCACCGGGGTCCTCTTCGCCCCCTGGGCGCTCAAGTTCCTGTGGGCCCCCGCCGTGGACCGCTACGGCACGCGACGCCGCTGGCTCCTCACGCTCCAGCTCCTGACGGCGGCCGTCATGCTGGGGCTCGCCGGTCTGGATCTCTCGCACACGTTCCGGTGGCTCCTCGTGGGCGTCGCCGTCGTCAACCTCCTCTCCGCCACCCAGGACGTCGCCACGGACGGCCTGGCCGTGCGCCTCCTCTCCCCCACCCAGCGCGGCCTGGGCAACGCGATCCAGGTGGGCGCGTACCGCATCGGGATGATCATCGGCGGCGGCGCGCTGCTGTGGCTGTTCGCGCTGGCCGGGTGGCGCCTGCTGTTCCTCACGATGGCTGTCCTGCTGGTGCTCACGACCATCCCCGTCTGGGTCTCCCGGCGGGCGCGGGAGGACGCGGGAGTCGCGCACCCCGCGGGCGCCGCACACCCCGCGCGGCCGGCGCGCTTCGTCGTCACCCAGTGGTGGTCGCGACTCCGACGGCCCGGCGTGGTGGTGTTCCTGCTCCTCGTGGGCGCGTTCAAGTTCGGCGACTCGATGGCCTCGTCGATGGTCGGGCCGTTCATGACCGACGTCGGGCTCACGCTGGCGCAGATCGCCTGGGTCAAGGGCGCGCTCTCGTCGATCGGCGCGCTCGCGGGGGCCGCCGCGGGGGGATGGCTATGCCACCGGTTCGGCCGCCGCACCGCCCTCCTCCTCGGCGGGGTCACGCAGACCGCGAGCCTGGCGCTCTACGTCCTGGCCTCGCTCGGCGTGGGCGGCTTCGGACTGATCGTGTCCGCGAGCCTCGCCGAGCACGTGTTAGGGGGCGCCGCCACGGTCGCCGTGTTCACCCTCATGATGGACGCCTCGGACCCGGACCATGCCGGCAGCGACTACACCCTCTTCGCCTCCGCGGTGGTCGTCGTCCAGGGGCTCGCCGGGTTCGCCGCCGGCGCCGTGGGCGACCTCGCCGGCTACCCGGCCCTGTTCGGGACCGGTCTCGTCCTGTCCGGCCTCGGTTGCGCCGCGCTCGTCCTGGCCGTGGACCGGGGAGCCGGACCGGACGGCGTCCGCGCGGTGTGGCACCCCGGCCGGACCTAGGCCGCGCCGCCGGCGGCCTCCTCGGCCTCGACCTGCGCCATGAACTCGCGCTTGCTCGCCTGCCAGTCGTCCTCGGTGAGGCCGGTGCGCCAGTAGCCGGAGATCGAGACCTGCCCCCGCGGGATGCCGCGGTCCCGGAACAGGAAGCGCCGCAGATCCTTGATCATGTCGGCGTTGCCGTGGACGAACGCGCGGAGGCCGTCGGGATCCCACGGTCGCTGCTGGACCGCGTCGGCCAGCGCGAGGCCGGGGTGCCGGCCCGCCCGGTGGATCCAGTGCACCGTGGTGCGCTCGGTGACGGGAAGGGCGATCTCCGCGCCGGGGCCCTCGACCTCCACGAAGACCTCGGCGGCGGCGTCGGCGGGCAGCCGGTCGAGCGCGGCGGCGATCGCCGGCACGGCGGACTCGTCGCCCACCAGCAGGTGCAGGTCGGCATCCGGGTCGGGCGCCCAGGCGCCGCCGGGGCCACGGAAGGCGATCTCGTCGCCGGGCCGCGCGGCCGCGGCCCACGGGCCCGCGAGGCCGGTGTCGCCGTGGACCACGAAGTCCACCGCCATCTCCCCGCGCTCGCGGTCCAGCGCCCGGATCGTGTACGTGCGGGTGGCGTCGCCGAAGGTGATCTTGATGTAGTGGTCGGTGAACGCCAGGTCGGGCAGCGCCGCGAGGTCGTCGCCCTCGAAGACCAGGCGGACCATGGCCGGCGAGAGCCACTCACTCCGCGCGACACGCGCCCGCTTCGGCGGCCCGCCTCGCCGCCCCGCGGCCTGCTTCTCCGACATCGACACCCCTCCTGGTTAGGTTATGCATACCTTACCCGAATCGGGATGGGTGCCGCGTGGCGTCACCGGCAGACCGCGCCCTCCGACGCCGACCGCACCAGCTTGGAGTACTTGGCCAGGACTCCACGGGTGTAGCGGGGCGGCAGCGGCTCCCAGCCCTCGCGCCGGGATGCGAGCTCGCCTGCGTCGACGAGCAGGTCGAGGGTCCCCTGCGACACGTCGAGGCGGATCCGGTCGCCGTCGCGGACGTGGGCGATGGGCCCGCCGTCGACGGCCTCGGGGGCGATGTGTCCCACGCACAGCCCGGTGGTGCCGCCGGAGAACCGCCCGTCGGTCATGAGCAGGACGTCCTTGCCCAGGCCCGCGCCCTTGATGGCGCCGGTGATCGCGAGCATCTCGCGCATGCCCGGGCCGCCCTTGGGCCCCTCGTAGCGGATCACCACCACGTCGCCGGCGGTGATCGTGCCGTCCTCGAGGGCGTCCATCGCCGCGCGCTCGCGCTCGAAGACGCGGGCGGTGCCCTCGAAGACGTCGGAGTCGAACCCGGCCGACTTGACCACCGCGCCCTCCGGAGCGAGGGAGCCGTGGAGGATCGTGATGCCGCCGGTGGGGTGGATCGGCGCGTCGAGCGCGCGCAGCACCGCGCCGTCGGGGTCCGGGGGCGCGACGTCGGCGAGGTTCTCCGCCACGGTGCGGCCGGTGACGGTGAGGCACTCGCCGTGCAGCAGTCCGGCGTCCAGCAGCGCCTTCATGACCACCGGGACCCCGCCGATCCGGTCCACGTCGGTCATGACGTGGGCGCCGAACGGCTTGACGTCGGCCAGGTGCGGGACGCGGGCGCCGATCCGGGCGAAGTCGTCCAGCGTGAGCTCCACCTCCGCCTCGTTGGCGATGGCCAGCAGGTGGAGCACGGCGTTGGTGGAGCCACCGAAGGCCATGACGACGGCGATGGCGTTCTCGAAGGCCTCCCGGGTCATGATGTCGCGCGCGGTGATCCCGCGACGCAGCATCTCCACCACGGCCTCCCCGCTGGCGCGGGCGTATCCGTCGCGGCGGCGGTCCGGGGCCGGCGGGGCCGCGCTCCCCGGCAGGGACATGCCCAGGGCCTCGGCGGCGCTCGCCATGGTGTTGGCGGTGTACATGCCGCCGCACGCGCCCTCGCCGGGGCAGATGGCCCGCTCGATGGCGTCCACGTCCTCGCGGCTCATGAGGCCGCGCGAGCAGGCGCCCACGGCCTCGAACGCGTCGATGATCGTCACCTCGCGCTCCGAGCCGTCGGAGAGCTTCGCCTGCCCCGGAAGCGTGCTACCGGCGTAGAGGAAGACCGACGCGAGGTCGAGCCGCGCGGCCGCCATGAGCATCCCCGGCAGCGACTTGTCGCAGCCGGCGAGCAGCACCGAGCCGTCGAGCCGCTCGGCGCTCATCACGGTCTCCACGCTGTCGGCGATCACCTCGCGCGAGACCAGCGAGAAGTGCATGCCCTCGTGGCCCATCGAGATACCGTCCGACACGGAGATCGTGCCGAACTCCAGCGGGTAGCCGCCACCGGAGTGGACGCCCTCCTTGACGGCCTTGGCCAGCCGGTCCAGCGAGAGGTTGCACGGGGTGATTTCGTTCCACGAGGAGGCCACGCCGATCTGCGGCTTGACCCAGTCGTCGTCGCCCATCCCCACCGCGCGCAGCATGCCGCGCGCCGCGGCCCGCTCCAGGCCGTCGGTGACGTCGCGGCTGCGGGGCTTGATGTCGGTGCCCTCGGCGGCGGTTGGGTCCGGGTTCGTCTGCTCCGTCATGCCGCCCAGCCTAGGGCCGGATCCCGCCCCGCGCTCGCCCGCGGCCCCGCCTCACCTCACCCCGCCGGGAAATGCGGCACGACGTGCTCGGCCAGTTCGTCGATCACCTCGTCCACGGACCGCGTCCGGCTCGCCGGGCCGAGGAGGACGTGGTCGACCCCGATGCCCTCGAGCTCGCGCAGGTGCGCGACGAGCCGTCGGCGCCCGATCCGGAACCCGAAGTCCAGCGGCGACGCCTCCTCGTGGGGGTCCTCCGCGAGGTCGACGCGCAGGGACTGGGCGAAGGGCTTGCGGGCCCCCACACTCCCGGACGTCTCGACGACGAGGTCACGCCACTGCGCGACGGCGCGGCGCTGCGCCGTGAACTCCCGCGGGTAGGTGAGCCAGGCGTCGCCGTGCCCGGCGTTGTAGCGCATGCTCTGCTGGCTCGAGCCGGTGATGACCAGCGGGACGGACGACGCGGTGGGCTTGGGCACCACGTCGGCGCTGTGCATCCACCCACCGGACCAGCGCACGCCGCGCATCTCCGTGGTGAGGGCGTGCCGCAGCACCGACAGGTGTTCCCGGAACCGCTCACCACGCTCTCCCTGTTCCAGCCCGAAGGCCCGGAACTCCTCGGGCCGGTCGCCCGACGCCACGCCCAGCAGGAACCGGCCGCCGCAGATCCGGTCGAGGCTCGCCGCGGACTTGGCCACGTGCAGCGGGTGGCGTACCGGCAGGACGACGGCCGCCGTACCGAGGGCGATCCGGTTGGTGTGCGCGGCGACGTGGGTGAGGAACACCCACGGGTCGTACACCTGGCCCACGTCGCCGAAGGAGGGCACGCGCAGCGGGATGTCGCGCGCCCACAGCGCGGCGATCCCGCCCTCCTCGGCCGCCCGCGCGAGCGCGACCTGTCGCCCCGGGTCCACCTCCGGTGACAGCCCGCCGCCCGCTCCGAGCGGGAACGCCAGCCCGAGGGTCAGTCTCCCCTCGGCGAACGTCCGCGCGTACCCGGGCAGCAGTCGGGGGTCGGCGTCGGAGCGCTCGCACGGGCCGGGCGTCATACCGCCCAGGGTCCCACGCTCGGAGGCCCCGGCGCTGTTCGCGGGGCCCCTGAATCGGAGCGCGACCGCTCGGGGCAGCATGAGGAGGAATGGACACGTGCGCGCCTGCTCGAGGCGAGCGGCGGGCATGCCCTGACGACAAAGGAGACGGACGTGAAGATCGCCATCATCGGAGGGTCCCGGGGCACCGGCGCCCAGCTGGCCACCCTCGCCAGGGATGCGGGCCACGAGGTCACCGTGGTCTCCCGCAGCGGGACGGCCCCCGACGGCGTCCGCACCGTCGTCGGTAGCGCGACCGACGCCTCCGTCGTGCGCGGCGCCGTGGCCGGGGTCGACGCCGTCGTCGTCACCGTCGGCGGCGCCAAGGGCGTGCGGCACCAGCGCACCGCGGTCACCCGCGCCGTCATCGGCGCGATGCGGGAGGTGGGCGCCCGCCGCCTGGTGGTGCAGTCCTCGCTCGGCGCCGGCGACTCCGGATCGCAGATGCCCGCCCCGCTGCGCGTGCTCATGAAGGCCGTGCTGGCCAAGCCCCTGGCCGACCACGACGCGCAGGAGGCCGCCGTGACCGCCTCCGGCCTGGACTGGACCGTCGTGCGGCCGACCGGGCTCAAGAACTCCCCCGCCCGGGGCACGTGGCGGGCCCACGAGGTGGGCGACGGCGGCACCCTCGGCGGCTCCATCCCGCGCGCGGACCTGGCGGCCTACCTGCTCGAGGTGGTGGGTGACGACGCGACGGTCGGGAGGGCGATCGGCGTGAGCAGCTAGGGCCGGTTCCCGATCACAGCGATGTCCACAGGGGAGATCCGTCCTTCCGGCGAACCCGGGCTCGCCGTGATCGACCCCGTCACCGACGATCCGACCGGTCCGTCTCCGTAGCCGCTCGCCGCGGCCGGATGAGCAGCAGGCACGCCACGGCCACGACCGCACCGACGAGCGTGTCCGCCACGCGGTCGAGTGCCATCCGCGCCGGTGGCTCGCCCGGCAGGAGCGCCTGGGTCATGAGCAGGGCGAGCAGCGTGATCGCCACGCAGGCCAGGCCGTAGTTCCGCGGCGCCAGGCTCATCGTCGCCCAGAGCAGCACGCCCATCGCGACGAAGGCCACCCAGGTCGGCGGGCCCACGAGCGTCCAGGCCCAGAACGCGAGGAAGCCGACCGCCGTGCCGGCCACCCGGTGCGCGGTCCGCACCAGCAGCGCGTCGCGATCGCCGGGGAAGGACAGGACGAGCACCACGACGAGCATCGCCCAGAACGGGTGCGCGTCGCCGACGAGCGTGAGCGCCGCGAAGGTCACCACGGTGGCCACGGTGACGCGGGCGAAGACGACGGCGTCGGGATGCGGCCACGTGAGTCGCTCGCACACCCCCGCCGCGGGCCCGTCCTCGTCGGGCGGGTCGCGGTCCGGTCCCGCGACCGCGGCGACCAGCGCGATCACCGCGCCGAGCGCGAGACCGGGCACGACGTCCGCCACGCCGAGCCCGGCCGCGCCCACGACGCCGCCCCCGCCCACCATGAGCAGGAAGAAGTAGGGGCCGGGTGGGCCGAGCCGGACGGCGGTGTCGAGGACGACGGCGAGGACCGCGGCCGCGAGGAACGCCGTCAGTGTCCACGGGAGCGACCCGGCGGCCAGGATCCCGGCGCAGACCGCCGTCACGAGTCCGATCCCCGCCACGGCCATGACGAGTGCCCGGTGCCGCCGCCCGGGGATTGCGCCGAAGAGGACGGCGTACGTGCCGAGCCCGGTGACGAGGCCGTCGAGGAACCGCCCGGCCAGCGCGAAGCCCACGAGCACGAGGATCGTCGGCAGACCGAGGCGCAGCCGGTCCGCGACCGACATCACCGGCGGGCCGAGGGCGAAGAACCGGCCGGCCGCGCGCGTCGGGTCACCGGGCTCCATCACCCCAGTATGGCGGTCGGCGCCGCCGTCACCCCGCCGCGACGCCCGACGCGCGCCGGCGGTTCCCGCCCGGGCCGGTTCTCCCCAGGCCGCGGGCGCTCTCCACAGATCGCCGATCACCCCTGGTCCGGGCCCGACCGGCGACCGAGACTCGACGACATGAGATCCGACGAACTTCCCGACGACATCAACGACCTGCCCCTCGACGACCCCGAGCTCGCCGCCGGCGTGATCGACCTCTGCCTGGGATACGGCGACCGGCTCGCGGACTCCCTGCTCGTCCTGCCCTGCGACGAGCGCGGCGTGTCCCTGCGCATGCCGGTCGTGGTGGCGGGCGTGCCCTGGGACGCCGATGCCGCGGGACGACGACGAGGAACCGGGTTCCTCACCGAGGTCCCTCTGCCGGGAGTCGTCGTCGCCCTCTCCTCGGCCGGCCGGTTGCGCCCGACGATCGTCGAGCGGTGGCGGCGCACCATCGAGCGCCGACTCGAGTCCTGCGGCACGACGCTCGTCGCGTTCGGCGTAGCCGACGCCCGGACCGACACGGTCGAGATCGTCGGCGGCCTCGCCGGGGCCGCGGCGGCGTGAGCCGCC
>DUTZ01000058.1 GCA_012841845.1 Actinomycetales bacterium
CTCCGACCTCCGCGCCGCCGACGAGCCCCAGCCCACCTACGGTCCGGCGGCCGGGGTGCCCACGGCGCTCTCGCCGCTGTGGTCCCACCCCTCGGCGGGGTCCGGGGCCCCGCTCGTCACCACGGGCAACCTCGTCACGGTGCACGACGACACGCTCGTCGGCCGCGACGCCGGCACGGGCGAGGAGCGCTGGAGCTACTCCCACGCCGGCACGCCGTGCGCGGCGACCTTCTTCGCCGACCGCCTCGTGGCGGCTTTCCACGGCGCGGCGGGCTGCAGCGACGTCACCGCGATCGACCCCACCACGCAGGACTACCTGGCCACCCGCCAGAGCGCCTTCGCCGACACCATGGAGATGCGCTCCACGTGGGCCCACGTGCTCGCGATGGGGCCGGACCGAGTGGAGATCTGGCGTGACGACCTGGTGCGCACCGTGGAGTACGGCGCCGTGGAGGCGCCCCAGGAGGCCGGCATGCAGCCACGCTCCGGGTGCACGATCCTCGGCGGGGACCTCACCGACCTCCGCTTCGCCGTGACCGAGCGCTGCCCGGGCGAGGACACGGTGCGCCTCACGGTCTCCGCCACGGTGCCCGCCGACAACCGGCAGCCGGAGGAGATCGACTCGGCACCCACCGACGCCGACGGCCTGTGGATCATCGACGTGACCGACACCGCCGTGCTCGCAGTGCGCGAGCGGGGCGCGGAGTGGACGGTCGAGCGGTACACCTCGCCCACCGAGCACACCCGCGTCCTCACCCTGCCCGGCGCGCCGGCCCGGGCGCCGTCGGCGGACACCGTGGCCGGCGACGACGGGCAGGTCCGCTGGTTCGACGGCGCGGCGACCCACGCCTTCCGCGTGGGCTCCGGGGAGCACGCGTGGACCGCGGACGGGACCACCGGCCCCGGCCTCACCGGCGGCCACGACCCGACGCCCACGACCACCACCGGAGGAGAGTGGGTGCTCGTGCCCACCGCCGACGGCTTCTCCGTCCTCGACCACGGGACGGGCGACCACCGCCACGACCCTGCCGTCGAGAGGCGGGACGACGGCGACGACCGGGTACCCGACGAGGACGAGGTGGTCGGTCTCGCCCAGGTGGGCGACATCCTCTACGAGCGTCGAGGCGGCGCGGTGTACGCCTACAAGATGATCGCGGACTGAGCCCGGCTCAGGCGGCGTACCAGGCGAGGGCGTCGCGGCGGAAGAGCGAGACCAGGGCCGCCACGCACACCACACCGAGGGCGACCCCCGCGGCGGGCCACCATCCCGACCCCATCACCATGTACCAGGCCACGAAGAGCAGCAGGAGCTCGGCGATCACCACCAGGCCCCGCCCCCAGCGTCGGCCGCGCAGCAGCCCGATCCCGGCGGCGAGCAGGGCCCCGGCAAAGATGAGGAACCACACCGCGGTGCCGTAGCCACTGATCGCGACGGTCTCCTCGCGGTAGCCCATGGCGGCGTGCGCGGCGAGGTAGACGGCGGCGCCCAGGCCCACGAGGCCCTGCGCGGAGGCGATCCAGCCGGCGATCCGGACCGGCGCGGGGATGGCGTCGCGGGGATCGACGGGGCCGGGGGCCGGGGCGTTGTTCTCTGGCTGGCTCGCGTTCACCTCTCCAGCGTAGGACGCGGCCCCTCCCGGACCCCCACCACCCTGGCGGAGTTCGCTCCGAAATACCCGCCCACAGGGGCTGGCATGCGGTTTTGGCCCGATTTGACTTCTCGCGTGACCTTTGCCACATCGGCCGGAAAGGGGGTTGACTTGTCACGGAATCGTGGCACGATCATCCGTAACAACGCAGACACGCCGTGTTTGCCTGGCCTTAACCGGAGCGCCCGACCTTCCTCGGAAGGCGGGTTCGCGGGGCGGGCTCCCCCATCACGATCGCCTGACACGGGCGATGACGCACGCCCACGACCGTACCCTGCCCGGGCGGTCCGGCGGGCGGTGTCCACCCGTGTCCGGCGCACCTTCGCACGCCACACACGTTTGTTAGGAGTTCCCATGGACTGGCGCCACAAGGCCATCTGCCGCGACGAGGACCCCGAGCTGTTCTTCCCCGTCGGCAATTCCGGACCGGCCCTCGCGCAGATCGCCGAGGCCAAGATCGTCTGCAACCGCTGCCCCGTCACCGCCGAGTGCCTCACCTGGGCCCTCGAGTCCGGCCAGGACGCCGGCGTGTGGGGCGGCATGAGCGAGGACGAGCGTCGCGCCCTCAAGCGCCGCCGCGCCCGCACCCGGACCACCGTCTGACCCACACCGTCGGACGGACAAGACCGCGGCCCGCCTCCCCCACAGGGGACGCGGGCCGCGGTCTCGTCCGTACGCCGCCGGTCAGTCGATGACGGCGATGAGGTCACCCGCCTGGATGACGTCGCCCGGGGCGACCGCCACCTCCGTGACCGTCCCCGCCGTCTCGCAGAGCACGGGGATCTCCATCTTCATCGACTCCAGCAGCACGATCGTGTCGCCCTCGGCGACCTCGGTGCCGGCCGCCGAGACGACCTCCATGACATTGGCGACCATCTCGGCACGGACCTCTTCGGCCATGTGGTGGTTCCTCACGCTTTCTCAGGTAGACGGACCCCCGGACGCCTCAATGCAACCACATGCGACCTCGCATGGGACACTGGTACACCGACGAAAGGAGTCGACCATGGGCAAGCGTGGACGCAAGCGGCGGGATCGTCGCAAGAAGAACGCCAACCACGGTAAGCGGCCGAACGCCTGAGTCCGGGCCACCGCGACCGCGAAGGGGCGGGCACCGCACGGTGCCCGCCCCTTCTGTGTGGTCGCCCCGCGGGCTCAGCTCTCCTCGCGGCGCTCCACGGTGGTCGTGTGCCGGACCACCGTGTGGCCGTCGGCGTCGGTCGTGGTGACCGTGGTGCGTCGGATCTCCACCATGAGCCGCTCCCGCAGCCCCGACGGGGCCTTCTCGCAGCACGAGCGGGACAGCTTGGCCTTGAGACGGCGCTCGGAGAGGAAGAGTTCGCGGCAGGCCGGGCAGCCGGCCAGGTGGTGCTCCAGGCGGGAGCGGCAGGCGTCGTCGCACTCGAGGTCCACCAGCAGCGAGAGATCACGCCGGGCCGCGGCGCAGTCGATCTCGTCGAGACGCGGGTCGTGTTCCTTCATGACCCCTCCTCCTCCGCACGCTCGCGCCCGAAGCCGCGCTCGGCGGCCACGTCGCGCAGCAACTCGCGGAGCTGCTTGCGGCCCCGGTGCAGGCGGGACATCACGGTCCCCAGCGGGGTGTCCATGATCTCCGCGATCTCCTTGTACGGCAGGTCCTGGACGTCGGCGTAGTAGACCGCCATCCGGAACTCCTCGGGGAGCTGCGCGAGCGCGGCGCGGATCTCGTCGTCCGGCAGCAGCTCCATGGCCTCGACCTCGGCCGACCGCAGGCCGGTCGAGGTGTGCTCGGCCGCGGCGGCCAGCTGCCAGTCGGTGATCTCGTCGGTCGGGTACTGCGCGGGCTGGCGCTGCCGACGCCGGTAGTGGTTGATGTAGGCGTTGGTGAGGATGCGGTGCATCCACGCCCGGAAGTTGGTGCCCTGCTTGAACGAGTCGAAGCCGGCGAAGGCCTTGGCGTAGGCCTCCTGGACCAGGTCCTCGGCGTCTGCGGGGTTCCGCGTCATCCGCAGTGCGGCGCCGTACAGCTGGTCGAGGAGCGGCATGGCCAGCTCCTCGAACTGCTCGGCGCGCTGCTCTGCCGCGTCGATCGGCAACTCGGTCGGCAACCGGTACTCCTCACCCGTCGGTGCCGACGAGTCTATCGGTACACGGGGGGCGTCCAGGACGGCGGTCCGCATCGCACCCTCCTCTCCGGACCCGGGGCGGGCCCCCGGGCGCTCGACCTGAGCAACGCCGGCGCCGCCGGGCCTATTCCGCGCGGCCCGGCGCCGACGCCGCGTCACTAGACTCGGCGCGCATGGGCAGGAAGTCCGGCGCGGCCGCGACCCCGGCGATCGCCGCACTGCGGTCCGCCGGCGTCCCCCACGCGGTCCACACCTACGAGGCCGGCTCGGACGCCTACGGCGCGGAGGCCGCGGAGGTGCTCGGCGACCGGCTCGGGGTGGCCCCCGAGCGGGTGTTCAAGACGCTCGTCGTGGCCACCGCCCGACCGCCCGCCGGGTCCCGGGTGGCGTTGGCGGTGGCCGTGCTGCCGGTGACCGCGCAGCTCGACCTCAAGGCGGCCGCCGCCGCGCTCGACTGCGGGAGGGCCGCGATGGCCGCCGTGGACCTGGCGGAGAAGACCACCGGGTACGTGGCGGGCGGCGTGTCCCCGCTCGGACAGCGGCGGGCGCTGGCCACGGTGGTCGACGAGTCCGCGCTCGGGCACGCCACCGTGTTCTGCAGCGCCGGGCGGCGCGGCTGGGAGATCGAGCTGGCGCCCGACGC
>DUTZ01000059.1 GCA_012841845.1 Actinomycetales bacterium
ACCACCTCGACCTCGGGCAGCTCCGGCACGTCAGCCCGCCGCGGGGCCGGCCCGCCCGTCCAGGGCCGCCCACGCCTGCTCGGCGGCCTTCTGCTCGGCCTCCTTCTTGGTGCGGCCGGTCCCGGTCCCGAGCGGTTCGTCGCCGACGAGCGCGGTGGCCGTGAAGGTCTTGTCGTGGTCGGGGCCGGTCGAGGTGATCTCGTACCGGGCCCGGTCGCAGCCCAGCTCGGAGCACTTCTCCTGCAGGCTCGTCTTCCAGTCCAGGGCGGCGCCCAGCGTGGGCACCACGTGCAGCCGCTCGCCGACGATCCGCTCGATGAGCGTGCGCGAGACCTCCAGGCCGTGGGTGAGGTAGACGGCGCCGAACACCGCCTCGAGCGTGTCGGCGAGGATCGAGTGCTTGTCGCGGCCCCCGGTGAGCTCCTCCCCCCGGCCCAGCCGCAGGTGCGCGCCGAGGCCCCCGGGGCCGAGCTCCCGGGCGATGTCGGCGAGCACGTAGGTGTTGACCAGGCTGGCGCGGATCTTGGCCAGGTCGCCCTCCGGCCGGTCCGGGTGCGCGGCGTAGAGGTACTCCGTCACCACGAGTTCGAGCACGGCGTCGCCGAGGAACTCCAGGCGCTCGTTGTGCGGGACCCCGCCGTTCTCGTAGGAGAACGACCGGTGGGTCAGGGCCTGCGTCGCGAGGGTCCCGGGCAGCTCCACCCCGAGGGTCGCCACCAGGTCGGCGCGGGCTGCGCTCACCCCCGGTCCTCCCCGGCCGCGTCGCCCATCCCGAACTTCTCGGCCAGGCCGGCCCAGCGCGGGTCGATGCGGTCGCCCTCCTCGCCGGACACGCCGTCGGGGCGCGGTGTCGCGGGATCGACGCACTCCTCGCGGCCGTAGTCGGTGCAGGTCGGCGCGAGCGGGAAGTCGAGGCCAAAGGCGTCGACGAGGGCGGGCTCGAGGTCCAGCAGGTCGCCGTCGAGCAACCGGACGTCGTCGCTCTCCGCGGCGTCGGCGGCGGCCGCTCCGGGGTAGGCGTACATCTCGGTGAGCTCGACCTCGACGGGCGCGGTGAACTCGCCCAGGCAGCGGGCGCACTCGACGGACGCGGCGCCGGACACGTGCCCGGTCACCAGGACGCCCTCCTCGACGCAGGTCAGCAGGAGGTCCAGGGACACCTCGGACCCGGCGGGCAGGCGGATCAGCTCGACGCCGATCGCCTCGGGGAGCCGCTCGGTCCGCGTGACCTGCGAGACCGCTCCCGGGGTGCGGCCGAGGCTGCGGGTGTCGAGGACGAGCGAGTCGTCCGCGGGGCGGCCGTGACGCGGGGTGTGGGAGGTGGTGGACACGCCCAGCAGACTACCCGTCGGGGTCAGTACTCCCCGTAGCCGTCGCCGTAGTGGTCGTCCTCGCGCACGGCGCGCCGACCGCCGGCCTCACGACGGGCGAGCGACGGCCCCGCGTGCAGCTCGTCCCGGCCCCGCGCGACCGTGCGGATGGTGGAGCCGAGGAACTCCTCGAAGCGGCCCATCTTGTCGTCGATGTACGCGTCGCACTCCTCGCGCCGCCGCTCGCTCTCGGCGTGGGCGGCGTCGCGGACCCGGGTGGCCTCCTCGTCCGCGATCCGGATGACCTCGGACTCGGCGAGCATGCGCTGCTGCTCCTGGCGGGCCTCGGTGATCGTGTTGTCGTAGGTGAGGTTGGCCTGCTCGACCAGGCGCTCGGCCTCGGCCCGGGCGCGGGTCGTGGTGGACTCGGCCTCGCGACGGGCGCGGTCGAGCAGCTCGGCGGCCTCCGCGCGGGCGTCGCCCACGATGCCGTCGGCGTGGCCGGTGGCCTCGGCCACCATGCGGTCGGCGCGGGACTTGGCGTCGGCGAGCATGGCGTCGGCGTCCTCGCGGGCCTCGCGCAGGGTGCGCTCGGCCTCGGCGTCGGCGCGGCC
>DUTZ01000060.1 GCA_012841845.1 Actinomycetales bacterium
GGCGAGCCGCTCGACGAGCCGGCCCGTCCCGGCCACCACGCCGTAGCGGCGGCCGGCGGGCAGGCGGCGCGCGAACACCTCGAAGACGCACGGCCGGTCGGCCGTCCCGTCGGCGAGCGCGGCGCGGATCATGGTGAGCTCGTACTTGTCCGTGAGCAGCGCGGTGGACGGACTCGGGGCGGGACCGGAGGGCACGGAGCCGACTCTACGGCGTGGCCGACCGCCCGGGAATCCGTATTCTGGCGGCATGCACACCGTGACCGCCCCCCGCGCGGCCGCCCGGAGCGCCGTCCCCGTGATGGCGACGCCCTCGGCGGCGCCCGTGGAGTCCACGGACACGGCGCTCGACGGCGGGATCGACAAGCCGTGGCTGACCGTGGTGTGGGACGACCCCGTCAATCTCATGAGTTACGTGACGTTCGTGTTCCAGCGGGTCTTCGGCTACAGCCGCGAGAAGGCGCACGAGCTCATGCTCAAGGTCCACAACGAGGGGCGGGCGGTGGTCTCCTCCGGCGGTCGCGACAAGGTGGAGAACGACGTCCGAAAGCTGCAGGAGGCCGGACTGTGGGCCACGATGCAGCGGGAGCTCTGACGGCGTGAAGGCCTGGAAGCGCAAGGGGTCGCTGGGCGGCCCGCGGATCAAGGCGGTCATGGAACCGCACGAGGTGCAGATCCTCCACGCCCTGGTCTCCAACGTCGTCGACATGCTCGAGCAGCGGCGCGACTCGGCGCCCCGGGACGAGCTCGCCGAGCTCACCGGGATGCGCAGCGGCCACTCCGAGGCGCCCGCCGAGGCGCCGCTGGCGCGCCTGCTCCCGGACTTCCACCGCGCCGAGCGCGCCGACGACCAGCCGGACGCGGACCGCCGGGCCGTGGCCCGCGCGCACAACGCCGGGATGCGGATGATCCACGAGCCCGAGATCATCGACACCAAGCTCGGCGCGGCGGCCGTGGTCCTGCGGACCCTGCCCGCGCGCGGCGGCACCGTCTCGCTCACCGAGGCGCAGGCCGGCTCGTGGATGGGATGCCTCAACGACGTCCGCCTGGGGCTGGGGGCGCTCCTCCTCGAGGCGAGTGGCGTCGACGACGAGGTGGCCACCACCATCCCGGAGCACGTCCCGGAGTCGGACCCCCGTTCCGCCCACCTGGACGTCTACCACTGGCTGACCTTCATGCAGGACTCCCTGTGCAGCGCCCTGACGGGGGAGTGAGGAACCGATGAACCACGACCCACGCACGAGCCGCGGCCCGGTGCCCGGCGCCACCACCGCCCCGGGGCCGCGCCGCTGGCCGGCCCTGGTCCTCCTGTTCTCCTTCGTCGCCCTCATGTGGATCGTGGAGGCCGCGGACCAGGTGCTCAAGGCGGCCCTCGGCACGCCGGGCTACGACGGACCGCTCGACGAGTACGGCGTCCGCCCGCAGGAGGGCGGCGGCCTGCTGGGCATCGTCTTCCAGCCGTTCCTCCACGGGGACTGGGCGCACCTGGCCAACAACTCGATCGGTCTGCTGGTCCTGGGGTCGATCATCGCCCTGTCTGGCCTGCGGCCGTTGGTCAAGGTCACGCTGTTCTCGTGGGCGATCGGCGGCCTCGTGTCGTGGCTGCTCGGCCTGCACGGCACCGTCCACATCGGCGCCTCCGGCATCGTCTTCGGCTACATCTTCTACGTCATCGTCCGCGGCTTCTTCAGCCGACGCTTCCTCCACATCGTCGTGGGCCTCGTCATCGCCTTCTACTACGGTCTGGGCGCGCTGGCGGGCCTGTCGCCGCTGCAGGACGGCATCTCGTGGCAGGGCCACCTCGGCGGGGCCGTGGGTGGGCTGCTCGCCGCGGCGGGCCTCAAGCGGCGCGACCGCACGCC
>DUTZ01000061.1 GCA_012841845.1 Actinomycetales bacterium
CCGGCCCCGACCGCTGGGCAGAGCTCTCGGCCGCCGTGGTCGCGGGAGCGCCCGGCGTTGCGGCGGTGGTCGATGCCGGCTACACCGAGGTGGCCCCGGGATCGCTCACCGTGATCGCCGCGGACGCCGGCCCCTCCTGACGCCGGGCCCCGCCCACAGTGGCACGGGGGCGGTTATGCGCGATCGAGGCAGCCGCAATCGTACATATGTGCGATCGTGGCTGCCGTGAGAGTGCATAACGTCCGGGGCGCGACCGCGATGCCGCATATGTCGCTTCGGAGCCGGGCCGGGGCAGCGGCCTGAGCCGGGTCAGTCGGCGTCGCGGAGCCGTTCGAGGGCGCCGATCACCACGTCGCGGTCGGTGGTCTCCCAGAACGGCGGCAGCGAGGCCCGCAGGTAGCCGCCGTAGCGGGCGGTGGCCAGTCGTGAGTCGAGCACGGCCACGACGCCGCGGTCGTCGGTGCGCCGCAGCAGGCGCCCGACCCCCTGGGCGAGCAGCAGGGCCGCGTGGTTGCCGGCGACGGCGAGGAAGCCGTTGCCGCCCTTCGCGGCCACGGCGCGCTGGCGGGCGGAGAGCAGCGGGTCGTCGGGCCGCGGGAAGGGTATGCGGTCGATCACCACGAGCGAGAGCGCGCGGCCGGGGACGTCGACGCCCTGCCACAGGGAGAGCGTGCCGACGAGGGTGGTCTCCTCGTCGTCGGCGAACGCGGCCACGAGGTTGGCGGTGGAGTCCTCGCCCTGGCACAGCACGGGGGTGTCGAGGCGCTCGCGCAGGAGTTCGGCGGCGGCCTTGGCGCCGCGCATCGAGGAGAACAGGCCGAGGGTGCGGCCGCCTGCGGCGGTCACGAGGTCCACGAGCTCGTCCTCGGCCTCGGGGGAGGCACCGTCGCGGCCGGGCGCCGGCAGGTGCGAGGCGATGTAGAGGATGCCGTTGCGGCGGTAGTCGAACGGCGAGCCGGCGTCGAGCCCGGTCCAGCGCAGCTGCCCGGCGTCGTCGTCGGAGGGCGGTTCCAGGGCCACCGCGCTCGCGGTGTCGATGCGGGCGGACGAGGCGGGCGGCAGGCCCCACGTGGCGGCGAGCGCGTCGAAGCGGCCGCCGGTGGTGAGCGTGGCCGAGGTGAGCACCACGGTGGACTCGGCGAAGAGCCGCGAGCGCAGCAACCCGGCCACGGTCAGCGGCGCCACGCGCAGCACCCGGCCGCGCCGCTCTTCGACGCTCATCCACACGATCTCGAGGCGGTCGGCCACGGGGCGGTCGTAGGAGGCGAGCATGCGGTCGGCGGCGTCGGCCACCTCGTCGAGCGCGGCGAGGGTCTTCTGGCGGTCGGAGGCGCCCTGCGGGTCCCCGGCGGCCTCGCCCGGCTTGGGGCCGGGGATCGCGCTGCGGCAGTTCTCGGCGGTCTGCCGTACGGCGGCCAGGGCGAGGTCCGCGCCCTCGGGCAGCAGGTCCCACCGGCCGTCCGGGCACAGTTCGAGCAGCCCGGCCAGGCCCTCGCCGGCGGCCACCATCCGGTCGGCGGTCTGCTGGTCCACCAGCTTGGCGGCCCGGCGTGCGGCCTGGATGACGGCCGCGCCGGTGAGCTCCGCCGTCGTCACCCCCGTCACCCGGTCCGAGAGCTCGTGGGCCTCGTCGATCACCACCGCGTCGTGCTCGGGCAGCACGGAGACGTCGGTCATCGCGTCGATCGCGAGCAGCGCGTGGTTGGTCACCACCACGTCGGCGCGGGCGGCCTCCTGCCGGGCGAGCTCCGCGAAGCACTCCGAGACGTGGGGGCACAGCTGGCCCAGGCATTCACGGCTCGTCACCGACACCTGCCGCCACGCGGCGTCGGACACGCCGCGGGGCAGGTCGTCGCGGTCGCCGGTCTCGGTGTCCTGCGCCCAGTCGTGCAGGCGGGCGATCTCCCGGCCGAGCCACGACGAGGGGCCGGAGTCACGGGATCCGCGAGGGGGCCGGGCGGCCGTGGACTCCCCGCCGATCGGCAGGTCGAACAGCTCCTCGTCGGCGACCTCGTCCGGGTCGGGCTCGTCGGTCGGGCCGGTGCCGATGCGGTGCAGGCAGAGATAGTTGCCGCGGCCCTTGAGGATGGCGTGCGTGGGGCTCACCCCGAGCTGCGGCCGCAGTGCCGCGGACAGGCGGGGGAGGTCGCGGTCGACGAGCTGGTTCTGCAGGGCGATCGTGGCGGTGGAGACCACGACGGTGCCGCCGGTCGCCACGGCGTGCCGCAGCGCGGGCACGAGGTAGGCCAGCGACTTGCCGGTGCCGGTCCCGGCCTGGACGGCGAGGTGTTCGCCCGTGGACAGCGCGTTGCCCACGGCCTCGGCCATGAGGACCTGCCCAGAGCGCTCGCTCCCGCCGAGGGACTCGACGGCGGCCGCCAGCAACTCGGGGACGGCGGGCAGCGTGTCGGTCACGCGGGTGACCCTACCGGTGGGGTCGGACAGGTCAGTAGTAGGACGCGCTCCCGGCGACCGCGACCATCATGATGACGACGAACGCGACGATCGCCACGACCGAGACGAGCCCGATGTAGCCGAGGATGAGGCCCGCGAGGGCGAGCCCGTCGCCGTCCTGGCCGGTCCGCTTGATCTGCGCGCGGGCGATGTGCCCGCAGATGATCGCGGGGATGAAGGTCACGCCCACCATGAAGACCCCGATCCCGCAGATCAACGAGGCGACCGCGTACCCGTTGGTCGGCGAGTGCACCGGGTAGGGCTGCGCCGCCGGCTGGTATGCGGCGGGCGGATACGCGCCGGGCTGCTGGCCGCCGTACGCGGACTGGTAGCCGTACGGGTGATCCCGCTCGCCGTAGGGATCGTAGGGGTCGTAGGGGGACCGGTCGGGGTCGTACGACATGGTGTCCTCCTCGTTCGCGGAACGTGATGACCGGCCCGGCGGCGCTCACACGCGGAGCGCCAGGAACGGTTCGAACGGAATGTTCCGGACCACGAACCATACAGCGAGGACGCCGCCCACGGCATGCGGTGCCCAGCGGTAGTGCTCCCAGCGGGGCAGGAGGCGACCGGTGAGGCGGCGGGCGGTCCACGCGACGTAGGTCCACGCGACCAGGACGAGAGCCACCACGCCCACGGCGTTGTAGGCCAGCGCGGCCCCGACGTCGCCGTGGAGCAGTGAGTGCAGCATGCGGGCGGCGCCGCAACCGGGGCACACGACCCCGAGCAGTGCCTTGGTGGGGCACGGCGGACTCATCCCCCCGGGAACGGTGGGGTCCGCGGCGAGGACGAAACAGCAGGTGCCGGCAGCCACCGCGAGGGTGGCCGCCGGCAGTGCGGCACGGTGGACCGGGCCGCGGGGCGCGGCGCCGGTACGCGTGTCAGCCGTGGTGCTCAGGGGATCAGAAACCGCTCGAGGCGCCGATCCCGCCGATGACCAGGAAGAAGACGACGTAGAGCACGGCGACGACGGCGGCGGCGATGGCGCCCCACATGGCCCACTTCTTGGCGTCCTCGGCGGCCTGGTGCGCCGCCTGGTGCTGGCCCTGCGCCCACAGGCTGTTGACGCTGGTGGCCTTGATGATCGAGACGATGCCCAGGGGCAGGCAGCACAGGACGGTGCACAGGATCGCCCACACGAGGTTGTTGTCCGGGGGAGTACCGCCGGGCTGGCCGCCGTACGCACCGGGACCGGGCTGCTGGCCGTAGCCACCGGGCTGCCCGTAGCCGCCGGGCTGCTGGCCGTAGCCGCCGGGCTGCTGCCCGAAGTCGCCGGGCTGGCCACCGGGCTGATCTCCGGAGGGGGGATAGGTCATGTCTGCTCCTCGAGCCGTCCTGGAGTCGAGGGGCCGTTCGCGCCCTCGGCTGCGGCCGGATGCTGCGATAAGCAGAAGTTCATCCGGGCGGAATAACTCTAGGCCACGGACGGACCCGATGGGGGTGGCAACCGCTCGTTTCGTCGCGGAGACCGCCGAGCGGGGGTGGCGGCGTCGGCGAAGGCGCAGGTGGCCTCAGGCGCTCGGGGGGACCACCCGCACCGGGATCGCGGGGTCCCCCTCGCTCAGGGCCAGCCCCTCCCAGGGCAGCGAGACCATGGCGGCCGAGTGGTGGGCCCGCGACGCGGCGAGGGTCGGCAGGCCGGGGACCGGTTCGCCGTCGCGGACCAGCGGGCACAGCAGCTCCCGCCC
>DUTZ01000062.1 GCA_012841845.1 Actinomycetales bacterium
CTCTCCGACCTGAGCGCCCGGCTGGCCAAGTACAAGATGCCGCGCTCGATCGACGTGGTGGACGAGCTGCCGCGGCAGGCCAACGGCAAGCTGGTCAAGCGGACACTCAAGGACCCGTACTGGGCGTAGCCGGGGACCTGGACCGGCCCTGAGAACGACCGCACCCCCTGCCGATCGGCAGGGGGTGCGATGTTCGGTGACAGCGCTGTGCTGCGCTCGGGTGCGGCGGGATCAGCTGCCGAGGTCGGCGAGCGAACCGGCGAGCGAGCCGAGCGGGGTGCCGGCGATCGAGCCCTGCACCGGGGTGCAGGTGCCGCTGCCGACCGGGTAGGTGCCGGTCAGGGTGGCGGTGCCGGTCATCGAGGTGGTCCCGGCGGCGACGGGGCCGCCGACCTGGACGCCGACGCCCGTCATGGCGTCGAGATCGCCGAGCTCGTAGGTGAGCGTGTAGCCCTCCTCCGCCGAGCCGGAGACGGTGGGCTGTCCGGCATTGGACCAGTCGTAGTCCGGCATGCCGAACGCATCCTCGCGCGGCTCGAAGAACGACACGCCGACATCATTGGATGTGGGCGCCTCGGTGAAGGTGTTCGGCTCGAACGTCAGGGTGAGGACCGCGTCATTGATCGGCACCTGGGTGGCGACCGGCGTACGCCAGTAGAAGGTGTTGCCGTTGATCCAGTGCTGGAACTGGAGCTCGCCGGGGCTGTCGAAGCCGGAGCTCAGCTCGGAGACGAAGCCGCCATTCGCGGGGCTGTTGACCGGCTCGCCGTTCTGGCCGAGGTAGAGGTCGCTGTCCTCGTCCGACTCGAGAGCGTTGATGGCCTCGGCCACCCAGTTGACGTCGCAGCCGACCGAGCGGTCGCCGTCGACGGTACCCAGGTTGGCGCCGGGAGCGGGGCCGTCGTCCTCGGGCGCGCCGAGGGAGCCGAGCGAACCGGCCGGGATGCTGGAGCCGGCCGCGGTCGAGGCGGCCTGAGCCTCGAGCATGAACTCGGCGGACTGGGCGTTGGCGAGGGGAGTGGCCGCCAAGGCGGCGACCGCGAACGCGGCGAGAGTGACGCGAGTGCGCATGGATTCTCTTCCTTACGTGTGGAGGGATGTGACATGGGCGATGTAAACACGTCTCCAAGCGATTGGCTACCCGATAAGAGGTTTGTGAAAATATTCACCGATTTAGAATCTTCTGTAACGTCCCGTGCTTCCAGCCGGCTCGCACATGGCGAGAACACGTTCTACCCTTGGAGCATGGCCACGACCCCCACCGCCCGCGACCTCACGCTCGCGCAGATCCTCGAGCGGCAGCAGCAGGCCTTCCTCGCCGACCCGCAGCCCGGCGCCAAGATCCGCCGTGACCGCATCAGCCGGCTCAAGAAGCTGGTCCTGGACAACGCCGCCGAGCTCACCGAGGCCATGCGCGAGGACTACGGCTCCCGCCCCGAGACGCTCTCCACGCTCACCGACATCGCCTCCTCGATCCCGGACCTGGACCACCAGCGCAGCCACGTCCGCAAGTGGATGAGGCCCACCCGGCCTTCGCGCGCCCTGGACCGCCTGGGCTTCTCCCAACAGATCCGACACGACCCCAAGGGCGTCGTGGGGATCATCGGCCCCTGGAACTTCCCGCTCTACCTCACGATCGTCCCCGCGGGCTCCGCGCTGGCCGCCGGCAACCGGGTGATGATCCGCCCGAGCTCGGTCACCGCGCACACCACGGAGGTGCTCTGCACGCGGGCGCCCGAATACTTCGCCGTCGACGAGTTGGCCTTCGCCGGCCCCGAACACGGCCGCGGCGCCGACTTCTCCCGCCTCCCGTACGACCACCTGTTCTTTACCGGCTCGCCCGGCGTCGGCAAGTCCATCGCCCGGGACGCCGCCGAGAACCTCACCCCGGTGACCCTCGAGCTCGGCGGCAAGAACCCGGTGATCGTGGACACGAGCGCGGACATCGAGCGCACAGCCCGCAACCTCGCCTCCTCCCGCCTCGTCAACGGCGGCCAGGTGTGCATGTGCCCCGACTACGTGTGGGTGCCCCAGCAGGACATGGACCGCTTCTGCGACATCGTCCTGGACCAGTGGCGCAGCACCCTCCCGGCCATCGCCGGCAACCCCGAATACACGGCCGTGGTCAACGACTCCAACTACGAGCGGATCGTGGGCCTGATCGACGACGCCGTGGCCAAGGGCGCCACCAAGCAGGACGCGGCACCGGCGGGGGAGAGCCTTCCCGACCAGGTCACCCGCAAGATCGCGCCCACCCTGCTCACCGGCGTCACCCCGGAGATGGAGATCGACTCCGACGAGGTGTTCGGCCCCGTCCTCACCGTCTTCGGCTACCAGAGCGTCGAGGAGCCCATCCGGTACATCACCGACCGTCCCAGCCCACTCGTCCTCTACTGGTACGGGGAGCAGAACGACCGCTTCGACACCGTCGCCGACCGCACCCGCTCCGGCAACATCTACGGCAACGACTTCGGCATCGGCATGGTCTCCTCCGCCATCCCCTTTGGCGGCGTCGGCAACTCCGGCATGGGCAACTACCACGGCCACCACGGCTTCCGGACCTTCACCCACGAGCGGGCCGTGGCCATGCACCGCTTCGACTACTCGGCCGCCGAGTTCATGGTCCCGCCGTTCGGGCCGGACAAGAAGCGGCAGGCGTCGCTCTACTTTGCCGCCATGCGGCTACGCACCCGGTTCCTCGGCTGAGTCGGCGGGCTCGGCGTCGGCCGACCCGGCCGGCAGGTCCAGGTGGAACGTGGAGCCCTCGCCCTCGCGGGAGGTCACCCGCACCGTGCCGCGGTGCTCCACCGCGATCTGCCGCACGATCGACAGGCCCAGGCCCGTGCCCGGGATGGACGCGGTCTCCGCGTTGGAGGCCCGGTAGAAGCGGTTGAACAGCTCCGGAACCTGCGCGGCCGGGATGCCGATGCCCGAGTCCTCGACCGTCGCCACCACCCGGCCGTCGGTGGTGGCCACGGAGACCCGCACCCGGCCGCCGCCGGGCGTGAACTTGACCGCGTTGGCCACGAGGTTGGTCAGGGCCCGCTCGAGGTGCGCCGGGTCGCCCTCCACGGGGGCGGGGTGGGGGGCGACGACGACGAGGTCCACGTCCTTCCGCCCGGCCACCGGCAGGAGGTTCTCACCCACGTCCTGCGCCACGGCGGCCATGTCGACCTCGTGGTGCGCGGCCCGGGCGTCGTTGGCCTCGATGGTGGACAACAGCAGGATGTCCTCGATGATCCCCTGCAGGCGGTGCGTGTTGCGGTCGATCACCTCCACCAGGCGGAGCTGCTCGGGGGTGAGCTCGCCGGCCGCGCCGTGCGCCAGCATCTCGGCGTAGCCGGAGATCGAGGTGAGCGGCGTCCGCAGCTCGTGGCTCACGGTGGAGACAAAGGCGTCCTTCTGCCGGTCCAGCTCGCGGAGCTGGCGCACGTTCTCCCGCTCCGCCTCGTAGGCGACCCGCTCGAACAGGGTGCGCGCCACCTTGCCGGCGATGAGCTCCAGCGCTGAGGTGTCCGCGCCGCGCCACGGGTGCGGGCCCTTCTCGTCGGCCACCACGATGCTGCCCAGGCGCTCCCGGCCCAGGCGGATCGGGACGATCATCATGGACCGCGGCGACCCGAGCGGCATCGCGGACGGGTTGACCACCGTGCGGTGGGCGGACGGCTCCGGCGGCGTCGCGGGGAGCATCCGCACCACCTCGTCGTCACCCAGCGCCGCGTAGGGCCCCGCCGGGTCCGTGTGGAACCGGGTCACCTCCTCGCCGGACGGGGCGCGGTACCGCAGCACGCACAGGTCGCAGCGCACGGCCTCCGCGATGTCGCGGACGATCGCCTCCACGGCCACCGCCACCACCGACGTCTCCCGCAGCCGCTGGCCCGCCCGCAGCGTCACCGACTGCATGGTCGTCAGGTGCACCTGCTCCCGCTCGAACTCCCGGGTCTGGTCGAGCATCGAGTTGAGCTCCGCCGCCAGCGTCCGCACCTCGGTGGGGCCGCGGCCCTCGTCCGCGCGGGCGTCCTCCTCGCCGGCCCGCTGCCGCGCCACCACCTGGTCGAGAGCCTGGATGGGCGCCACGATCGACTCCGTGGCCCGCCGCTGCCGCCGCCGCCCGTACACCGTGACGGCCGCCATCGCGGCCAGCCCCAGCAGGACGCTCGCGGCGACGATCGCCTGCCGCACGTCCCGCAGCCACCGCCTCCGGTCCTCGAGGCCGGAGAGCAACTCGGAGGTGGCGTCGGTGAACTCGGTGAAGTGGGCCCCCGGCGCCGCCAGGTCCGACGGGCGACCCTCGCGGACCAGGTCGGCGGTCCGGTCGGCGTCGTCCCACCACGCCCGTGCCGCCTCGTCCGCGCGCACGGCGAGCTCCCGTGCACCCTCGCCCGGTGCGCGGTCCCGCAGGCGCTCCAGGTGCCGCAGCGACGCCTCGCGCCGCTGCGGGAAGTCGGCCACGACCTCCGGGTCCTCGGTGCGGTGGTAGAGCCGCAGGTCCGACTGGGCGGCGTACATCTGGGACGACGCCCGGTGCGCCTCGTCGATCGCCGGCGCGTACCGGAAGGCGATCCGCTCGCTCACCGAGTGCTGCGCGATCATGATCATCGGCCCCACCAGGGCCAGCACCCACACCATCCACATGAGGCTGCGCACCAGGCGGTGGAGCCGGTCGGCGACGGGGACCGCGGGCGGCGTCACGTCGCGAGGATCTCCTCCACCTGCCGCAGCAGGTCCGCGGGGCTGAACGGCTTGAAGACGTAGGCGTCCGCACCCGCGGTGAGCCCCAGGTCCAGGTCGGAGGTGGTGGCGCGGGCGGTGAGCAGGATGATCCGGGTCTCGGAGACCTCCGGGTCGCGGCGCACCTCGCGCAGCACGTCCAGGCCGTCGACGTCCGGCATGGAGATGTCCAGCACCGCCAGGTCCGGCTCCCACTCGCGGATCGCGGCCAGCGCGGCGGGCCCGTCGCCGAACGCGCGCACCTCGTAGCCTCCGAGCTCGAGCTTGGTGGCGACGAGGTCCCGGATGTCCGCGTCGTCGTCGGCGACGAGGATCCGTGCGACCGGTGGGTTCACGATTCAGGGCTCCTGCGTACGGGGTCCGCCCCAGCCTACGGGGCGCGCCACGCGCGCGGGGTCAGTGGCCCCGGGTCACCGCCGGGTCACTCGCCGCGGAACTGCGGCGCCCGCTTCTCGGCGAAGGCACGCGGGCCCTCCTTGGCGTCGGCGGAGGCAAAGACCCTGCCGCCCTCCTCGGCGTCGATCCGGAACGCCTCCTCCTCGTGCAACCCCTCGGACGCACGGATCGTGCGCATCATGGCCTGCACCGCGAGCGGACCGTTGGCGGCGATCTTCTCGGCGATCCCCATCGCGGTGTCGAGCGCCTCGCCGTCGTCCACCACGTGCCCCACGAGGCCGAACCGCTCCGCCTCCTCGGCGGTGAGGTGGCGGCCGGTGAGCAGGATCTCCATGGCCACCGTGTACGGGATCTGCCGCGGCAGCCGCACCGCCGAGCCGCCCAGCGGGTACAGGCCCCACCGCGCCTCCGAGACGCCGAACTTCGCCGACCGCCCGGCCACGCGGATGTCGGTGCCCTGCAGGATCTCGGTGCCGCCGGCGATCGCCGGGCCCTCCACCGCCGCGATGAGCGGCTTGGTCAGGCGCCGGCCCTTGAGCAGCGCCGGCAGGCGCGTGAGGTCCCAGCCGCCCTTCGCGAACTTGTCGCCCGGCGCGTCCGAGTTCATGGCCTTGAGGTCCGCGCCCGCGCAGAAGAACCCGCCCGCGCCGGTGAGGATGCAGGCCCGGATCTCCGGATCCGAGTCAACCAGGTCCCACGCCGCCTCCATGCCGCGCATCATGGGACCGGAGAGCGCGTTGCGTGCCTCGGGACGGTTCATGGTGACGACGAGGACGTGCCCCCGCCGCTCCGTGAGCAGGTGCTGGTCCTCCGGGGTGACGGCGCTGGTCATGGGGCCTCCTGGCAAGTCGTGGAAACGGGAATCAGGGGTTTCCGTCACGCCAGACGGTAACACGTTCTAGTTTGGTAGCCATGGCGTACACCATCGGAGATCTCGTCGAACACAGCGTGGACCGCGTCCCGGACCGGGTCGTCCTGGTCCAGGGGGACCGCTCCTTCACCTTCCAGGAACTCGAGGACCGGGCCAACCGGCTCGCCCACCACCTGCAGTCCGTGGGCGTGGGGCCCGACGACAAGGTGGCGGTCTACAGCCGCAACACCATCGAGGCCGTCGAGGCCATGGTCGCGATCTTCAAGATCCGCGCCGTGATGGTCAACATCAACTACCGGTACGTCTCCACCGAGCTGGAGTACCTCCTCAACAACTCGGACTCCGTCGTCGTCATCCACGAGCGGCGCTACTCCGACATCCTCGCCGAGACCCTCCCCGCCACCCCGGGCGTCACGCACTGCGTGGTGGTCGAGGACGGCACCGACGGTCCCGACCCCGCCACCCCCGAGGGCGTCACCGTGGCCCACTACGAGGACGCGCTGGCCGCCCAGTCGCCCGAGCGCGACTTCGGCGAGCGGTCCAACGACGACGTCTACATGCTCTACACCGGCGGAACCACCGGCTCGCCCAAGGGCGTCATGTGGCGCCAGGAGGACGTCTTCATGGTCCTCGGCGGCGGCATCGACTTCCTCACCGGCGAGAAGGTCGCCGACGAGTGGGAGCTGGCCAACAAGGCGGTCGACGGCGGCGTGCTCGTCCGCATGGCGCTGCCGCCGCTCATCCACGGCGGCGCCCAGTGGGCCATCCTCATGGCCCTGTTCGCCGGCCACACCAACATCCTCATCCCCGAGTTCGACCCGCACGCCGTGTGGCAGGCCGTCACCGACCACAAGGTCAACCTGCTGTTCATCACCGGCGACGCCATGGCCCGCCCCATGATCGAGGCCTGGGACCCGGAGAAGTACGACTCGTCGTCGCTGTTCTACATGGGCTCCTCCGCCGCGCTGTTCTCCCCGGCCGTCAAGGACCAGTTCATCGAGGCCTTCCCCAACGCCATGATCTCGGACTCCATCGGCTCCTCCGAGACCGGCTTCTCCGGCATCCAGCTCGCCGAGAAGGGCAAGACCCACACCGGGGGGCCGCGGGTCAAGATCGACGGCGAGACCACCGTCCTCGACGACGACGGCAACGAGGTCGAGCCCGGCTCCGACGTCATCGGCAAGGTGGCCCGGACCGGCCACATCCCGATCGGCTACTACAAGGACGAGGCCAAGACCGCCGCCACCTTCAAGACCTACAACGGCAAGCGCTACTCGATCCCCGGCGACGACGCCCGGGTCGAGTCCGACGGCACCGTCACCATGCTCGGTCGCGGCTCGGTGTCCATCAACACCGGCGGCGAGAAGGTCCACCCCGAGGAGGTCGAGGCCGCCCTCAAGACCCACCCGGACGTCTACGACGCGCTCGTGATCGGCGTCCCCGACGAGCGGATGGGCCAGAAGGTCGCCGCCGTCCTCCACACCCGCGACGGCCTCTGCCCGCCGATCGACGAGATCAACGACTACGCCCGCAAGGAGATCGCCCGCTACAAGGTGCCCCGCGCCGTGTGGGTCGAGAAGGGCGTCAAGCGCAACCCCGCGGGCAAGCCCGACTACCGGTGGGCCGCCGAGATCGCGGCCTCCCGTCCCGCCGACGACAGCCAGGAGATCCCCCAGTGACCGTCACCCGCATCAGCACCCCGCTGGCCGAGGAGTTCGGGATCGCGTACCCGATCTTCGCCTTTACCCCCTCCAAGTACGTCGCCGCCGCCGTCACCCGCGCCGGCGGCATGGGCGTGCTCGGCTGCGTCCGCTACAACGACCCGGCGGAGCTCGAGGAGGTTCTCACCTGGATGGACGAGAACACCGACGGCAAGCCGTACGGCGTCGACGTGGTGATGCCCAACAAGGTGCCCACCGAGGGCAGCGCCGTGGACCTGGGCGCCATGATCCCGGAGGAGCACAAGTCCTTCGTCAACCGCGTCCTCGACGACCTGGGCGTGCCGCCGCTGGGCGACGACGCCGCCAAGAACGCCGGCGTCCTGGGCTGGCTGCACTCCGTGGCGGCCTCCCACGTCGAGGTGGCGCTCAAGCACCGGCCGGTGCTCATCGCCAACGCGCTCGGCTCCCCGCCGGCCGAGGTGATCGAGCAGTCGCACGCCGCCGGGCTCAAGGTGGCGGCCCTGGCCGGCTCGGTCCAGCACGCGCTGGCCCACGTCGAGAACGGGGTCGACATCGTGGTGGCCCAGGGCGGCGAGGCCGGCGGCCACACCGGCGAGGTCGCCACCATCGTGCTCGTGCCCGAGATCGTCCGCGCGCTCGACGGGAAGGTTCCCGTGCTCGCCGCGGGCGGCCTCGGCGACGGCGCGCAGGTCGCCTCCGTGATCGGCATGGGCGCGCAGGGCGCCTGGATGGGCTCGCGCTGGCTCACCGCGCAGGAGTACGCCGACGACGGCGGCTCCCAGGCCATGCAGCAGGCGCTGGTGAAGGCCACCAGCCGCGATACCGTCCGCTCGCGCATCTACTCCGGCAAGCCGGCGCGGCTGCTGCGCTCCAAGTGGACCGACGCCTGGGAGGCCGAGGGCGCGCCCGACGCCCTGCCCATGCCCCTGCAGAACGTGCTCGTGGCCGAGGCCCACCAGCGCATCTCCGAGGCGCAGGACCCCGAGGTCGTGGCCATGCCCGCCGGGCAGATCATCGGCTCGCTCGACGGGATCGTGCCGGTCGCCGACACCATGGCGCAGATCGTCGACGAGTACTCGGCCGCCGTCGAGCGGCTGCGCGGCACGCTGGGCTAGCCCCACCGGCCGGCCGGGCGGGCCCCGCCTCCGCGCCCGGC
>DUTZ01000063.1 GCA_012841845.1 Actinomycetales bacterium
CGCGCGTCGCCGCGCCCGCGTGAGCTCGGCGTACAGGGCCCGGCCGGTCCAGCGCCGCCGCGCCTCCCCGGCGGCCTCCGCCTCGCGGATGAGCTCCACGACGCGCTCGCAGGCGGGCGCGGGCAGGCCGAGCCGCGAGGCCATCTCGGCGATCTCGCCCTGGAGGACGTCGATCTCGGTGGGGCGGCCGCGCACGAGGTCGTCGTACATCGACGACGTTCCGTCGGCGTCCACCCGCAGCACCCGCGCGGCGAGGGTGCGGAAGACCGGCGTGGGCAGCCGCATGATGGTCGGCAGGAGCCGCGCGGGCGCGGTGACCGGCACCTTGGGCACCACCCCCACGGCCCAGAAGACGCGGTTGGCCTCGGCCTGGCACAGGGCCACGCAGCGCCGCAGGTCGCGGTCGAGCAGCTGGCTGCGCAGCGGCAGCCCCGACAGGGCCTGCACGGCGTTGTTGAGGTTCATGAGCACCTTGCCGTGCAGCACCGCCTGCATGTCGCGGGTCGTGCGCACCGGCACGTCCGCGGCTCGCAGCACGTCGACCAGCGCGGCCGCGCGCGGGTGGGCGTCCATGACGATCTCGCCCGCGCTGGTGCGCCGGTAGGTGGCGGGCCCGGTCCGCGCCACGTTGAACGGCACGATGCCGGCCAGGACCGGCGCCACGTCCACGCCGTCCCGGATCGTGTCGGTGGAGTGCAGCCCGTTCTGCAGACCCACCACCACGGCCTCGGGCCGCAGGTGGGGCACGAACGCGGCGGTGGCGGCCGCCGTCGACCGGGCCTTGGTGCACACCAGCACCACGTCCGCGTGCCGGACGGACTCGGGGGTCTCGGCCAGCGTGAGCTGCTCGGCCGGCACGTGGATGCGGTCGCCCTCGCCCTCGCCCGACTCCACGGTCAGGCCCACGGCCCGGATCGGGTCGAGCACGTGGGGGCGACCGACGAGCGTGACGTCGGCGTGACGGGCGAGCCGGCCGCCCAGGTAGCAGCCGACCACGCCCGCCCCGATCACGGTGATGCGCACAGGCGCGTCCGGGCTGGTCATGGTGCTGCCGACGTTACGACACTCCGGGCGGCGGGCACACCGGATCAGGCGGTCCCGCGGGCCCGGTGGGGGCGGGGCCGGAGAATCACCTCGGTGGGGTGCGCGTCCGGGGCCGCGAGCAGGGCCTGTCGGACGGCCGCGGCCACCGACCCGGGGGTGAGGAACGCCGCCGGGTCGTACCGCCCGCCCTCGGCGGCGACGATCGCCCGCTGCATGTCGGTGTCCACCCGGCCGGGGTGGACCGACGTCACGCGCAAGTCCGGCTCCTCGGCGCGGAGGGTGTCGGTGACGGCGCGGAGGGCGAACTTGGACGCGCTGTAGGAGCCCCAGCCCGGCTTGGCGGTGATCCCCGCCCCGGAGTTGATGACGACGACGTGGCCGCCCGCCGCGCGCAGCGCCGGGAGCAGGACCCGGGTGAGCTCGACCACCGCCAGCACGTTGACCTCGAACGCGCGGCGCCACTCGTCCGGGGTCGACCCGTCGATGCGCCCCAGGTCGGCCACGCCCGCGCAGTGCACGAGCCCGTCGAGCGTTGGCAGGTCGGCCGCGGCGCGCGCCACCCCCTCCCCGGTGGTGAGGTCGGCCTCCACGACGCGGGCCGACGGGCAGTCGCGGACCAGGGCCCCGAGCGCGGCGGCGTCGCGGCCCACCGCGACGAGGCGGTGGTCGGCGGCGAGGGCCCGGCACACGGCGGCCCCGATGCCGCGGGAGGCCCCGGTGACGAGGACGGTGCGCGCGTGGTCGGCGCTCGTGGGGTCGGTGCTCATGCCCCCGAAGGGTAGACGTCCTCGTCCGGCTCGTCGTACGTGTCGAGCAGCGCGGCCAGCGCCGGCGCCGCGGCGGCCAGCGCGTCCTGCTGGGCGTCGGGGAGGGCGGCGATCCGCCGCGCGAGGTCGAGGTTGCGCTCCTCGAGGTTCCGGCGGACCCGGTCGCGCCCCTCGTCGGTGACGCGCACGCAGACCCCGCGGCCGTCCACGGCGTCCGGGACGCGCTCGACCAGGCCCATCGCCTCGATCACGCTCACGGAGTTGCTCGTCGTGGGCACGCGCACGTTCTCCAGCCGCGCCAGGTCGCTCATCCGGAGCGCGCCGTGCCGGCACAGCGTCTCGAGGATCGAGGTCTGCGCGCGGCTCAGCGTGAACCGCGTGTTCTGGCGCCGCACCACCAGGTCGAGCCGCATGAGCAGGGGCCGGTACTCGGCCGCGAGCCTGCTGCTCAGCTCGCCGGTCGTCATGGTCATCGCGTGCTCCCCCCGGTCGCGAACGCTGCCATGAAACCACGCCCCGGACCCGCGTTGGGGCCCCACGTCGCGGGCGCGCGGGGGAGACTGACCCCATGAGCCTGCACCACCGGATCACCGGCAGCGGACCGACCGTCGTCCTCGTCCACGGGGTGTGCCACCGCGGGCACGCCTGGGATGCGGTCGTCCCCCTGCTCGCCGACCGCCACCGTGTCGTCGTCGTGGACCTCCCCGGTCACGGGGAGTCGATGGAGGTCCCCGGCGACGGCGACCCCCTGCCGTTCATGGCGGACCGCCTCGCCGAGCTGCTCGCCGAGGTCACCCCCGACGGCGAGCGCCCGCACGTCGCCGGCAACTCCCTCGGCGGCTTCCTCGCGCTCGAGATGGGCGCCCGCGGCCTCGCGGAGAGCGTCACCGCCCTCTCGCCCGCCGGGTTCTTCCGCACCGCGGCCGAGCAGCACTACGCCCAGCGCGTGTTCACCACCCTCCGCGCCCTGGCCCGGGTCACGGCGCCGCTCGTGCCCGCCCTGTCCCGCACCGCCGTGGGCCGCTCGGTGTTCATGGGTGTGTTCTGCGCCCGGCCGTGGCGGTACGCGCCGGAGGCGATGGCGATCGACGGCGCCGGGATCGTCAGCAACCGCGTGGTGGACCGGGCCCTGGCCGCCGACTTCCTGCCCTCGGTCCCCGTCGACGAGGACCTGCCCGTCACCGTGCGCTGGGGCCGCTACGACTGGGTGCTGCCCGTGGGCCAGGCGCGGCAGGTCCCGCGGGTGTTCCCGCGCGCCCGCGTCGAGATCACCCGCGACGGCCACGTGCCCATGACCGACGACCCGGC
>DUTZ01000064.1 GCA_012841845.1 Actinomycetales bacterium
CCGGCCGCCATGGCCGAGGGGGCGGCCGTCTCCGCGGACGCGCTCTCGCCGGTCACGGCCGGGTTCCTCTGGGGCGCGTTCGCCGCGGAGGTGGCGGCCCTCGCGGCGCTGGCCGTGCTCGTCGTCGTCATCGCCGTCCGGTGCCTGCGGGGCCGGTTCTTCGACGCCGGCACCGTCCGGCTGCTCTGGGCGACGAGCTGGGTGGCGCTGGGCTACCTACTCGTGGTCTCCGTCGTCGTCACCCTCGGCACCAACCTCGCCCTGCGCGACCTCGACCTGGCGTGGCGGGACCTCGACGCCATGGACTGGCGGTGGTTCGTCCTGCTGTACCTGTTCATGATGTTCGTCTCGCTCATGGCCGTGGCGTTCCGCCGGGCGGCCGCGATGAGCCGGAACCAGGAGGGACTCATCTGATGGCGCGGGTCCGCTGCCACCTCGGCCGGCTCCTCGAGGAGCGGGGGATGACCCTCGCCGCCCTCTCGGAGCGGGTCGGGGTGAGCGTCGTCAACCTTTCCGTCCTCAAGAACGACCGCGCCCGGGCGGTGCGCTTCACCACCCTCGTCGCGCTGTGCGAGGCGCTGGACTGCACCCCGGGAGAGCTGTTCACCGTGGAGTGACCGACGCCGGTGTCAGGCCTTCTCGGCCACCTCGTCCGGGTCGAGGAGCCGGTTCGCGAGAAGGACGATCTGAGGGCGTTCCTGTGTCCACCCGCATTCCGGCCGGCTATCGCGTACTCGGCCTCACTCCGAGTAGGAGACCTCGACGCGGTCGCTCTTGGGCAGCAGCTGACACGACAGGACGTAGCCCTCCTCGACCTCCTCGGGGTCGAGGATGCCGTTGTGCTCCATCTCGGCCTCGCCGGACTTGAGGATGCAGGCGCACGCCGAGCACTCGCCCTTGCGGCACGAGAACGGGGCCTTGATGCCCTTGGAGAGCAGCACGTCGAGCAGCGGGGTGCTGCGCGGCCAGGACACCTCGTGGGTCTCGCCGTCGAGCTCCACGATCGCGGTGGCCGGGCCCTCCCCGTCGTCGGAGGGGGTGTCGTCGATGACGATCTCGGCGAACGGGTCGCCGTCGATCGAGGAGAACACCTCGGAGTGGATGAGGTGCATGTCGGCCCCCGAGCGCCGCAGGCCGGCCTTGGCGGTCTCCATGAACGGCGTGGGGCCGCACATGTAGGAGTGGCGCTTGGCGGCGACCGGCTGCAGGAGGTTGCCGAGCATCTCCGGGGTGGGGATGCCGGCGACCGACTCGAGCCAGTGGATGACGGTGAGGCGGTCCGGGTTCTCGTTCTGTAGCCGCTGCAGCTCGTCCTTGAAGATCACCGAGTTCTCGTCGCGGTTGGCGTACACCAGGACGATGTGGCCGGTGCCCTGCGCGAGGGCCGAGCGGAGGATCGACATGATGGGGGTGACGCCGGAGCCGGCGGCGAGCAGGATGAAGTCCTGGTCGAGGTGCTTGGGCGTGAACACGCCGGACGGCGCGAGGACGTGCATGGACATGCCGGCCTCGGCGTTGTCGCACAGCCAGTTGGAGCCGTAGCCGTCGACCGTCCGCTTGACCGTCACCTTGAGCTTGTCGTCCTCGGTGGGCGAGCTCGAGAGCGAGTAGCAGCGCGCGACCGAGCCGGTCTTCTCGCTGGGGATGCGCAGCGTGAGGAACTGCCCGGGCGTGTACCGGAAGTCGTCCTCGCTACCGGCGGGGATGTCGAAGACGATCGACTTGGCGTCGGCGGTCTCCTCGATCACCTCGGCGATCGTGAGCTCACGGACGAACGAGCCGAGCTGCGGCGTGTCGGTCATGCGGGAAAGCCTATCTGGGGGCTCGAAGGGGTGGGGAGGTGACGTCACTCGGGGATGTAGAGCGGGTTGACCATGTGCTCTTCGTCCGCCGGGTCGACACCCTCGGCGAGGGTGATCAGGCCCTCGGCGTACGCGTAGCGGATGCTCTGCAGCATCCGCGGGCACGTGTCCTCGCCCTCGGGGCGGTCCCCGCCGTCGCGCCAGTCCGTGAGCACGGGGCAGTCGCGGTCGCTGCCCTCGGTCCACTGGATGGACGTGTGCTTCTCGCTGTTCTTGCGGACGCTCACGCACACCCCGCAGTTCCGGCACTCGACCGGCTGGAACCCGGCCCGGGTGTAGGTCTCCCGGTCCAGGTCCGTGTAGGCGTGGAGCCGCGCGGCGCGCGCCGGGTCGATGTCGTCCCAGGTCGGCGCGCGCCGCGAATCGTGTTCCTTGAACATCAGGACTCGGACTTCGTGGCGCCGGCCTCTTCCGCCATGTCCGCCATGCCCGTGTACTGGGTGTGCTCGTGGGGGCCGTCGGTCTCCTCGGCCTCCATGCGGCGGAGGTTCTCGGCGACCTCCTTCTCCCAGTACTGGTTGGCGGCGGTGGTGTCGACCTCGAACTCGAAGCGCTCCTGCATCTCCGGGTCGATCTCGTCCCGGTCGACGTAGAACTGCTCGTACCAGCGGCGCAGCTGGTAGACGGGGCCGTCCTCCTCGCACAGCAGCGGGTTGGCGATGGCCGACTTGCGCTGCCAGATGCGGACGTCCTGCATGAAGCCCTCGCCGAAGAACTCGGCGATCTTCGTGGCCATCTTGGTGGCCGACTCGTCGTCGAAGCCCTCGGGCTTCTTGACCATGAGCCCGTACTGGAGCACGAACGAGTTCTGGTCGATGGGGTAGTGGCAGTTGATGAGGACCGACTCGGTCTCGAACCCGCCGTAGGAGTTCTTGAGCGGGTTGATCATGTACGACGGCCCGAAGTAGGAGGCCTCCGACTCGAGCAGCGTGTCGCCGTACTTGCCCTTGGCGGGATCGTGGTCCGGGCGGCCCTTGGTGTTGAGGTACTGCGTGGCCGTCTGGCCCTCGAAGACGTTCTTGAAGTACGTCGGGAAGGCGAAGTGGATGTAGTAGAAGTGCGCCATGTCGACGATGTTGTCGACGATCTCCATGCAGTTGGAGCCCTCGATGACGAGCCGGTTCCACACCCAGTCGGTCCACTCGTCCGAGCCGTACTGCTCGAGGACGGGGATGGTGTCGCCCTCCTGCGGCGGGTTGCCCTCGTGGTCGTGCCACACGAAGACCTGGCCGTGCTGGATCATCGTGGTCCAGGCGCGGGTCTTGGCGCGCAGCGGGACGCGCTTGGCGTAGGGGATGCCCTTGCACTTGCCGTCGCCGCCCCAGCGCCAGTCGTGGAACGGGCACGCGATGTTGCCGTCCTTGACCTCGCCGTCGGACAGGTCGCCGCCGAGGTGCCGGCAGTACGCGTCGAGGACGTTGACCTCGCCCTCCTCGTTCGCCCACACGACGAGCTTGGTGCCGAAGGCCTGGATGGAGTGCGGCTTGCCGTCCGTGAACTCCTTGACGGTGCCGATGCAGTGCCAGCCGCGCGCGTAGCGGTCCCGGACCTTGCCGGTGTCGATTTCGCGGACGGAGCCGGTTTTCGCGCCGGATTCGGTCATGATGATCCTCCTGATGGCATGAGCCGGATGAGAACAGGTTATAGAATCCGCTACCGACCCACAACACTTCAGGGAAAATGCAGGCACGGGGCTCCGTGGTGGGAGCGGATCCCGCACCGGGTCTGGTGCAAAACTGGAACGTGTTCTAGTCTTGCGTCATTGCCCCCCACACGTTTCAGAGAGGGATGTCATGAGCGAGTACGCCGACCACGAGGTCATCGACCGGATCAAGGAGCTCCTGCCCGCGATCGCCGAGCGCGCGCAGGAGACCGAGGATCTGCGCCGGATCCACCCGGACACCATCAAGGACCTCGAGGACGCCGGCTTCTTCCGGCTGTGCCAGCCCGCGCAGTGGGGTGGCTACGAGGCGGACATGGAGACCTTCTACACCGCCGTCAAGACCATCGCGACCGCGTGCGGCTCGACCGGCTGGGTCGCCTCGATCCTCGGCATCCACAACTGGCACCTCGCGCTCTTCCCGCAGCAGGCGCAGGAGGACGTGTGGGGCGAGGACACCAGCGTCCGCATCTCCTCGTCGTACGCCCCGATGGGCGCCGCCAGGAAGACCGACGAGGGCCTGGTCCTCAACGGCAAGTGGAGCTGGTCCTCCGGGTCGGCGCACGCCGACTGGGTCTTCCTCGGCGGGCCCGTGCTCGACGAGAACGACAAGATGGTGGACTTCTGCGCCTTCCTCGTGGAGAAGTCGCAGTACGAGATCGACGACGTCTGGCACGTCGCCGGCCTCAAGGGCACCTGCTCCAACGACATCATCGTCAAGGACGCGCTCATCCCCGCGCACCGCGCGCTCTCCTACGGGGACATGGCCAAGGGCACCTCGCCGGGGCTGGAGCAGAACACCAACCCGATCTACAAGATGCCGTGGGGCACCATCCACCCCACCACCATCTCGACCCCGATCGTCGGCATGGCCTTCGGTTGCTACGAGGTGCACCGCGAGCACCAGCGCGAGCGCGTCCGCGCCGCGTTCGGCACCAAGGTCAAGGACGACCCGTTCGCCAAGGTCCGTCTGGCCGAGGCCGCCGGCGACATCGACGCCGCGTGGCTGCAGCTCATGCGCAACGTGCGCGAGGAGATGGACATCATCAAGGACGGCGGCACGCCGGGCATGGACATCCGGACCCGCGCCCGCCGCGACCAGGTCCGCGCCACCCAGCGCTCGATCGACGCGATCGGCCTGCTCTTCCAGAACTCGGGCGCGCGCGCCCTCGAGGACACCTCGCCGATCCAGCGCTTCTGGCGCGACGCCAACGCGGGCCGGGTCCACGCGGCCAACGAGGCCACCAAGGCGTACATCATGTACGGGCAGCACGAGTTCGGCGAGAAGGTCACCGACTCGATGGTCTGATCCGGGCCCGGATCGAAAGGACTCAACGCAATGGCTATCAGCAATCTCGGATACGTCCGGATCTTTGCCACCGACATGGACGCCTGGCGCGAGTACGGCACCAAGGTCCTGGGGTTCGTGGTGGGCAAGGGTGACGACCCGGAGTCCCTCTACTTCCGCATGGACGAGAACCCGCACCGCTGGATCGTCGTCCCCGGCGAGGAGGACAAGCTCTCGGCCGTGGGCTGGGAGTGCGCCAACGAGGCCGAGTTCGACGACGTCAAGCGTCGGCTCGACGGCGCGGGCGTGCCCTGGCAGGAGGCCGACGACGCCACAAAGCGTGACCGCAAGGTGCGCGGCCTCATCACCTGCCAGGACCCGGCCGGGTTCACGCTGGAGATCTACCACACGATCGCCCTCCAGCACCGTCGCATCCCGACCCCGTACGGTCACCACTTCGTCACCGAGGACCAGGGTGCGGGGCACATCGTGCTCTCGACCCCGGACGAGGCGGCGGCGCTGGAGTTCTACCGCGACGTCCTCGGGTTCGCCCTGCGCGACTCGATGAGCCTGCCGCCGGAGATCGTGGGCCGGCCGGCCGACGGCGAGCCCGCGTGGCTGCGCTTCCTCGGCTGCAACCCGCGGCACCACTCGCTGGCGTTCACGCCGTTCCCCAACCCCACGGGGATCATCCACCTCATGGTCGAGGTGGGCACGGCGGACGACGTGGGCCTGGCGCTGGACCGCGCGCTGCGCAAGGGCGTCAAGATGTCGGCCTCGCTCGGCCGGCACGTCAACGACAAGATGCTCAGCTTCTACATGAAGACGCCGGGCGGGTTCGACTGCGAGTACGGCAGCGAGGGCCTGCAGGTCGACGACGCCGACTGGGTGGCCCGCGAGTCCACGGCCGTGAGCCTGTGGGGCCACGACTTCTCCGTCGGCTTCAAGTAAGCGGCCGAACGACCGAGCACCTAGGCTGGGCCCCACACGCCGATGTGGGGCCCAGCCGCCCACCAGTCCAGGGAGGACCGAGCGCGATGACCACCGACGACCGCCCCGAGGGCCAGAACTTCTCGAGCCGGGAGCTGCGCGACGCGCTCGGCCAGTTCTGCACCGGCATCACCGTCATCACGGCGGCCAACGACGGCGTCCCGGTGGGCTTCGCCTGCCAGTCGTTCTCCGCGCTGTCCCTGGACCCGCCGCTCATCCTCTTCTGTCCCATGAAGACCTCGGGGTCGTGGAAGGGCATCGAGAAGGCCGGGAAGTTCGCGGTCAACATCCTCTCCGAGGAGCAGGAGGAGGTCTCCTCGACCTTCGGCCGCCGCGGCGACGACAAGTTCGCGACCATCGACTGGACCCCGAGCCCGCTCGGCTCCCCGGTGATCGACGGCGTCATGGCCTGGCTCGACTGCACCATCGACCAGGTGCTCGACGGCGGCGACCACTGGATCGTCCTGGGCCGGGTGAGCGACCTCGGCCCGACCAAGCGCGACGTGCGCCCGCTGCTGTTCTACCGCGGCGCCTACCTCTCCATCGAGGAGGACGTGGTCGATCCCACGCCCGAGCAGCTCGAGCTGGAGAACTTCATCACCTCGGCGGACTCGTACACATGGCTGTGAGCGGCGCCCCCGACGCGCCCGGCACCCCCGACGCGCCCGTCACCGCCCCGCTCGCCGCGGCCCTCGCCGAGGCCGAGCGGATCATCCGCACCGCGCCGCACGTGCGCACCGAGGCCGACGTCGCCGAGGGGCTGGAGTACCTGCTCGGCACGATCCGCGGCGTGATCGAGGGCGGCCAGCACCGCGGCCGCACCCATCCGCAGCTGTTCCAGGCGACGGGCCCGTACACCAAGATGGGCCTCGACAACCCGGACACCCTGTACTACTACGCCAACCTCGCCGACGGCGCCGAGTACGAGGTCGAGGGTGTCCGCGGCACCACCGCCGACCTGTCCTTCCAGGTCCTGTCCGGCAACTACACCGCCGACGAGCAGGGGAGGTCCCGCGCGGCCTTCGACGACCGCGCCCTGGAGATCGGGCCCGACGGCCGGTACTCGTTCCGGATGGGTCCGCCCCGCCCGGACCACGGGGGTGACGACGACGAGGGCGACGCCGACTACGTGGTGCTCACGCCGGGGTCGTCCATGATCGCGGTGCGTGAGGTCTACTCCGACTGGGACACCGAGCGCGCCGGATGGGCCACGCTGCGGCGGATCGACGCCGAGGGCACCGCCCCGGAGCCGCCGACCGTCGAGGGCCAGGAGCGCTTCTACGCCAAGCTCGCCGAGGCACTCACCGGCCGCCTGCAGACCTGGCTCGCCTTTCCCGCCTGGTTCTTCGGCGACCAGCCCCGCAACACTCTCGGTGAGCCCCGGCGGACGCCCGGCGGGCTCACCACGCAGTTCTCCTCGGCCGGGATCTTCGAGCTCGGCCCCGACGAGGCCATGATCATCTCCGTACCCGTCGCCGGCGTCCCCTACCAGGGCTTCCAGCTGGGCAGCATGTGGTACGCCTCGCTCGACTACGTCCACCACCAGACCAGCCTGACGGCCGACCAGGCGCACGTGACCTCGGACGGGATGATCCACCTCGTCGTCACCGATTCCGACCCCGGCCTCGCCAACTGGCTGGAGACCCTCGGGCACACCGAGGGGATCATGCAGTTCCGGTGGCAGCGGGTCGACGCGCCCATCGGGCCGGAGCTCGGGCCGACCGTGCGGATCGTGCCGTTCGACGCGCTCGCCGACGAGGTGCCCTGCCACGACGAACTCCGCGTCACGCCGCAGCAGTGGCGCGAGCGCATCGCCGCCCGCCAGGCGGCCTTCGCCCGGAGGGGGCTGAGCTGATGGCGACCGCCGACCGCGTCCACGTGGGAACCGTCGACGACCTGCACGCCAGCGCCTCCCGCGCGGTGGGTCTGGAGGACTTCGGCGACGGAGGGGACCGTCACCGCGAGGCGCTCGGCGTGCTGCTCGACTCCCTGCACTCCGACGCCGGGCTCACCCCCGCCGGCAGCAAGTACTGGCGCTCGGTGCTCAAGGGCGCGCTCGTGGCCCGGCTGCTCTCGCAGGCGGGGTTCGCGGCCGGCGCTGCGCAGGCCGGCCCCGCGCAGGCAGAGGTGGAGATCGCGCGCCCCGTCGTCGTCACCGGGTTGCCCCGCACCGGCACCACGGCGCTGCACCGGCTCCTCGGCGCCGACCCCGCCAACCAGGGGCTCGAGTTGTGGCTCACCGACGTCCCGCAGCCCCGGCCGCCGCGCGAGACGTGGGAGGACGACCCCACCTACCGCGGGATCCGCGACATGTACGCCGGGTTCATGGCCGAGAACCCCGATTACGGCGGCGTGCACTACATGTCGGCCGACGACCTCGAGGAGTGCTGGCAGCTGCTCCGGCAGTCGCTGACCAGCGTCTCCTACGAGTGTCTGGCGCGGCTCGACGGCTATTCGTCGTGGCTCGTCGACGTCGACTGGGTGCCCGCGTACCGGCGGCACCGTCGGAACCTGCAGCTCATCGGGGCCAACGACCCGGACCGCCGGTGGGTGCTCAAGAACCCCAGCCACCTGTTCGCCCTCGACGCCCTGCTCGAGGTGTACCCCGACGCCGTGGTGGTGCAGACCCATCGGGATCCGCGGAAGTCCATGGCGTCCATGTGCTCGCTCGCGCACCGCACGGCCGCCGACTGGTCCACGCGGTTCACGCCCGAGTACATCGGCGCCTCGCAGCTCGACCTGTGGGCGCGCGGCGTGGAGACCTTCGACGCCGCCCGGGCCCGGCACGAGGCCGACCCGGCGTCGCGCGCGACCTTCCTCGACGTGACCCACCGCGAGCTGCTGGACGACCCCGCCGGGTGCGTCGAGCGCGTCTACGCCGCGACGGGTGTAGAGCTGTCCGACGACGTCCGCGCCGCCGTCGAGGCCGAGAACGCACGCAGCCTGTCCGGCGACCGCGCGCCCACCCACCGTTACACGCTCGCCGACTACGGGCTGAGCGAGGAGGCCATCGCCGAGCGGTTCGCCGGCTACCGGGGGCTCGAGGGTTAGGTCGGTCCCGCGGACCGGGCGCCGCGGCGGTTCCCCTGGCGGGTCGCCGCGGTCAGCCCCGCGGCGGCACCGGGCCGAGCAGGCCGATGATCGGCAGCGTCGGCAGGCAGCGCGGCGTGACCGCGTTCTCCGGGTCGAGGGCGTTGAGCGTGTGGTCGATGGCCCGCGGGTCGACGGCGAAGGACACGTGGTCCGCGAGGTTCTCCGGGCAGCCGTCCTGGATCACGATCTGCGTGGCACCCGGCACGTGGACGAACGCCGCCGACGGCGGCGACGCCTGGTCGTGGATGCCCGCGAGGATCGTGTATTCCGTCTCGGGGTGGAACGGCGTGCCGCCCTTCCACGTCTCCGCGGTGAACGCCTCGTCCGTCAGCCCCGCCCCCAGCGGGCTCGACCGGAAGGCGTTCTCGACGGACGCCGCCGTCTCCGGGTTGGTGCCAGGCAGCTTGTTCGCGTCCCCGTACAGGTTCCCCGCCATGAGCACTGCGCGGCCCACCTTGCCCGGGCGGTCCACCTTGGCCAGATGCGCCACCACCGGGACGCCCGCCGAGAGGCCCACGAGGTCGACCTTCTGGGCGCCCGTGGCCGTGAGCACACGGTCCACGTAGTCGGCCATCTCGGCCTGCGACTCGCGGAACGGCGCCCGCGAGCCGATACCGGGATGGTCAGGGAGCGCGCCCCACGTCGGCGCGTAGACGCAGTAGCCCTCCTCGACCAGCGACGGCGCCATACCACTCCACTGATTGAGCCCGTTGGCTCCGAGACCGTGCACGAGGATCACCGGGTTCGGGTGCTCTGCCGGCGGTCGGCACGACCAGTCGTCGGTGCCCGGCCACGGCTTCCCCGGGTTCATGAGGTTCCACATCCCGCCGGAGGCGTTGGTGTGGTCGATCGGCGCGGCGGTGGCAGCCGGGGCCGACGAGGCGGCGGGCCCCGCTCCGGCGAGTGCCGCAGCCGCGACGAGCGCGGCGGTGGCGGTGAGCGTCGCGTGACGGAGAGGCATGCGGTTCCCCCGGTGCTGGACGCGTGTTCGGCTCGACGGTAACACCGGGAGGGGCGGGCCGGGGGTGCCTTAGAAGGGGCGTCTTGGTGCACGGGCGAGGTCGGGTTCAGGCGGACCATGGGCGCTGTCGCCCCGGGCCCTGGCTGGGGTTGCCCTAGAGGGGGTGTCTTGGTGCAGGGGTGGGGGTCGAGGCCGTTTCGCCGTCTGGACTCCTCTGGGTCTGGGGCGCCCAAGACGGGCCTTTTTGGTGCTGGGGTGAGGCCGGCGTGTCTCGTGGGTTTCCCGGCGATTGTGTCGTCTGGGCTCGTCTGGGCTCGTCTGGTCCGGGGGGTGCCCTAGAAGGGGTCGTTTGGGCCGGGTTGCTCCGGCCTTATGGGGACGGGCGGGCTCGGTGTGCCCTAGACGGGTCGTCTTGGTGCACGGGGGCGGCCCGAGCCGTCCGGGTGCTCGGGGGTTGGGCCCCGGCCGGGGGTTGCCCTAGGCGGGTCGTCTTGGTGCAGGGGTGGTGGCTGCCCGTACTGCCCGCCTGGCTCGTGCGGGTGTTCGTGTCGTACCTCGAAC
>DUTZ01000065.1 GCA_012841845.1 Actinomycetales bacterium
GCCCCGCGTCCTCGTCGCCCGACGGCCAGGCCCGGGCCCGCGCGTGCTGCTCGTGGGCAAGGGGATCACCTTCGACACCGGCGGGATCTCCGTCAAGCCGGCCGACGGCATGCACCTCATGCGCACCGACATGGCCGGCTCAGCCGCCGTCGCGGCCGCCGCCGCGGCGTTCTGCGCCGGGGGACCGGGTCGCGACGCCGACGCGGATGCCGGGCTCGACCTCACCGTCGTCGTCCCGTCCGCCGAGAACATGCTCTCCGGGTCCGCCTACCGGCCCGGCGACGTCGTCACCCACGTGGGCGGTACCACCTCGGAGGTCACCAACACCGATGCCGAGGGCCGCATGGTCCTGGCCGACGCCCTCGCCCGCGGCATCGCCGAATCCGACCCCGATCTCGTGGTGGACGTCGCCACCCTCACCGGGGCGATGAAGGTCGCGCTCGGCATGCGGACCGGTGCCGTCATGGCCACCGACGACGACCTCGCGGACCGCATCGCCGCCGCCGGTGCCACGGCGGGCGAACGGTGGTGGCGCCTGCCGCTGCCCGAGGAGTACCGCGACGCGGTGAGGTCCTCCGTCGCCGATCGTCGGCAGGCGCCGAAGGGCCCCGGCGCGATCACCGCCGCGCTGTTCCTCGAGGGCTTCGTCGACGGCCGGCCGTGGGCGCACCTCGACATCGCCGGCCCGGCCCGCTCGCCGGAGGAGATCGACGAGGTCGGCCCCGTCGCGACCGGCTTCGCCACCCGGACCCTGCTGGGACTGCTCCGCGGCCTGGTCGACCGGCCGCGCGGGTGACCGCCCCCACGGCACTCCTGCGGAGCCTGCCGCTGCTGCGGTGCCCGAACTGCGGCGAGGCCTTCGAGGCGACCGACCGCGGGGTCGTCTGCGGGCGCGGCCACTCCTTCGACCGCGCACGGCAGGGGTATCTCACCCTGTTCGGGCCCCGTGGTCGGCGCTTCCCCGGGGACACCCCGGACCAGGTCGCCGCGCGGGAACGGTTTCTCGGCGGGGGCTGGTACGCGTCCGTCGCCGACGCGGTGGCCGGGGCGGTGCGCACCTCGTCGTCGTCCCCGGCAGGCTTCCCGGTGGTCGCGGAGTTCGGCGCCGGGACCGGGTACTACCTCGCCCACGTGCTCGACGGCCCCGGACCCGCGCTGGGGCTCGGCGCCGAGATCTCGGCCCCCGCGGCCCGACGACTGGCCCGTGCGCACCCGGACCTGGCCGCACTGGTCTGCGACACCTGGGAGCCGCTGCCCGTCGCCGACGGCGTGGTGGACGCGTTGCTCGTGGTGTTCGCGCCGCGCCACCCCGCCGAGTTCGCCCGCGTGCTCCGTCCCGGTGGAGTGGCGGTCGTCGTGACCCCCGGAGACGGGCATCTCGAACCGTTGCGCTCCCGGCTGGGGATGCTCGGCGCCGACCCCGCCAAGGACGCCCGCCTCGGCGAGGACTTCGCGGAATGGGAGGCAGTCGGGGAGCGGCGCGTCGACGTGCGGCTTCCGCTGGACCGGGCGGCGGCGCGCGACCTCGCGCTCATGGGGCCGAGCGGCGTGCATCTGGATCAGGCAGACCTCGAGGTCGCGCTCGACCGGGCCTTCGACGACACCACGCTGCCCACCCGACTCCACGTGCGGGTGCGCGTGTTCCGCAGGCCCGCGTGAGGGGAGCTCGGCCCGGATCCGGAGACCGGGGCCTGCGCCGCTGGCTGAGCCGTCTGGTGCGCACCGTCGAGGGGAGCCCGGGGCCCTAGACGGGGCGTTTTGGTGCACGGGCGAGGCCGGGGCAGGTTACAGCGGACCATGCGGACATCGGGGTGGGGCTTGTTGCGGTGGGCGCTGTCGCCCCGGGTCCTGGCCGAGGCTGCCCTGGAGGGGGTGTCTTGGTGCAGGGGCACGGTTGGGCAGTCTGGGTGCTCGGCGATCGACTGCCGTGGTGTGCCCTAGACGGGTCGTCTTGGTGCACGGGGGCGGCCGGGGCCGTCCGGGTGCTCGGGGGTTGGGCCCCGGCCGGGGGTTGCCCTAGGCGGGTCGTCTTGGTGCAGGGGTGGTGGCTGCCCGTACTGCCCGCCTGGCTCGTGCGGGTGTTCGTGTCGTACCTCGAAC
>DUTZ01000066.1 GCA_012841845.1 Actinomycetales bacterium
CTGGCCCCCATCGACCCGGCCGACCCCGACTCCCGCGCCTGGCTGCGCAGCCTCGTCTGGCCCGGCCAGCAGGCCGACCGCGTACCGCGCCTCGACGCCGCCCTGGACATCGCCGCCGCCGACCCGCCGCACCTCCTCGCCGGCGACCTCGTCGAGCGCGTCGCCGACGCCGTGGACGCCGCCCGCACCGCCGCCCCCGACGCCACCCCGGTCGTCTTCCACACCGCGGTCCTCGGCTACCTCGAGCCGCCCGCCCGCGCCGAGTTCGTCCGCCGCGTCCGGGCGCTCGTCCGGGACGCCGGCGCCGTCTGGATCTCCGTCGAGGGCGTGACCCTCCTGCCGGAGGTCGCCGAGCAGGTCCCCGCGGGGATCCGGCGACACAAGGGCATCTTCGTCGTCGCCGTCAACGGCCACCCGCTGGCCACCGCCCACGGCCACGGCGACTGGGTCCGCGCGCTCGAGCCGGACTGAGCGCCCGGCAGGACCCCGGTTGCGCATCATCGTGGTCGCCCGGACGCCCGGGTGTGCATCCGTTCGGTCACCACGATGAAGCACAACCCCCGGGTCGTGCGACACAACGGAAGCGCAACCCGGAGGCTGCGGCCTCCGCGACGCCGCCCAGGTGCGCCCGCCGCCGACCGGGCAGACTGGCGACCGGGCAGACTGGCGGCCGTGACCTCTTCTGCAGCCGAACCCACATCCGCGACCCCGCGCCTGACGATCGTCGTCCTCCACGCCCACCCCGACGACGAGACCTCGCAGACCGCCGGGATCATGGCCCTGGCCGCCCGCGACGGTCACCGCGTCGTCACCGTCTTCGCCACCGACGGCAACCACGGGCAGCGCCCCGAGGAGCTCGGTCCGGACGGCGATCTGGTGGAGCACCGCCGCAGCGAGGCCCGGGCGTCGGCGCGGGTCCTGGGCACGGCGCGGATCGACTGGCTGGGCTACCGCGACTCGGGCATGACCGGCTGGCCACAGAACGACGACCCGCGCTGCCTGCACCGCGCGGACCTCGACGAGGCGGCGGGTCGGCTCGCGCGGATCCTCGACCGCGAGGACGCCGACGTGCTCATCGGCTACGACCACCACGGCATCTACGGCCACCCCGACCACATCGCGGTCCACCGGATCGGCGCCCGCGCGGTCGAGCTCGCCGCCCGCCGGCCGCGGCTGCTCGAGGCCACGCAGAACCAGGACGCGCAGGTCGCGATGCTCGAGCGCCCCGAGGTGAGCGAGCTGTTCGCGCAGTTCGAGGCCGCCGGCTCGGACGTGGCCGAGCTGCGCGAGATGATCCTCGAGGGTGACGACGGGCAGATCGTCGGCGTGCCCGAGGCCGACATCGCGTGGGCGATCGAGCTGCCCGACGACGTGATCGCCCTCAAGCGCGAGGCGATGGCGTGCCACGCCAGCCAGACCAGCGACATCGGGCTCATGCTCGCGCTGCCGGAGAACATCTACGCCCTGGCCTTCGGCACCGAGTACCTGGTCGAGCCCGGCAGCGACCAACCGATGCGCCGCGCCCGGCCGTTCTGACCGCGGCTCCCGGCGCCCGCTCAGCCCCGCGCGTCGGGGTGCCCGGCCAGCCAGCGGTCGAACGCCTCGGCGCTGGTGAGCTCGGGCGTGTAGCCGAACTCCTCGCGCAGCCGGGTGTTGTCGAGCACCGGCCGGTAGCGCAGGAAGCCGGTCTGCTCCGGGCCGTAGCGGGTGGCGCGGAACCGCTTGGCCACGGCGAGGGCGGCCTTGAGCAGCCCCTCGGGCAGCGCCAGGGTCTTCTTGCCGAGTCGCCGCGCGATCTCGTCGATGGTCAGCGTGCCGGTGCCGGCGACGTTGTAGACCCCGGCCGGCCCGTCGGTCACGGCGCGCACGACGATCGCCACGAGGTCGGCATCCCAGATAAAGACGAACGGGGAGTCCGACCCGCGGATCGCGAGCAGCCGCGGCCGGTGGAACAGGGCGGTGATCTGGTTGTCCACGCGGTCGCCGAGGATCGTGCCGATGCGCAGCACCACCTGCTCGAGCTCAGGATGTGAGCGCCGGGCGTCGGCGAGCATCCGCTCGACGAGCGCCTTGTGGTGAGAGTACGCGAAGGCCTCGGTGCCGCGGACCGGCCAGTCCTCGGTGAGCGGCACCGGGTTGTCGGCGTGGTAGCCGTAGGCGGCGCCGGAAGAGGAGACGACGAGCCGCCGCACGCCGTGTTCCACACAGGCGTCGAGGACGTGACGGGACCCGTCGACGTCCACGCGGTAGGCGGCGTCGCGGCCCATGCCGTCGGGGTCCACGACCGAGGCCAGGTGCACCACCGCGTCGTGCCCGGCCACGGCGGCGGAGACGGCGGCCGCGTCGGTGACGTCCAGCGCCACGTGCCGCACGCCGGGGGCCGCCGGCGACTCCGGCACGCGCAGGTCGCCGCTGGTCACCTCGTGGCCCGCCGCGGCGAGGCCGGCCACGACGCCGGTGCCGAGGAAGCCGCTGCCGCCCGTGACGAGGACCCTCATGCGGTCGCCTCCTTCTCCGCCCCGCCGGCGGGGGCCGCGGATCGCTCGTCGGTGCTCTCGGTCCGCCGCGCCCAGAGCACGGCCACGACGAGCCCGGCGATGATGTCCCACACGCCCCACCACGCGGCCACGAGCGCCATGCCGCCGAGTCCGCCGAAGAAGGCGAAGACGAAGAGCAGGCCGAGGCCGGCGTTGCGGATGCCCACCTCGAAGGTCATGGCCTTGCGCGCTGGCACGCCCAGGCGGAAGGCGCGGGCGATGCCGTAGCCCAGCCCCAGGGCGAGGGCGTCGTGGAGGAACACCGCCACGGCCACGACGCCGATGTAGGCCACGAACAGCGACCAGTTGTTGGCCACGGCGATCACGATGATCCCGCCGAGCGCCACGAAGGACAGGAACCCCACCACCCGGTGCGTGCGCGCGGCGAACGCCGGCAGCAGGTGCGACACGGCCAGGCCGAGGGCGAACGGCAGGGCGATCACCAGCAGGACCTCGCTGAGCATGTCCCACGGCGCCACGCGGATCTCGGCGAAGTGCTCGCGCCCGGTGGGGTGCAGGTGGCCCCAGAACGAGAAGTTGAGCGGCAGCAGGACGATCGCCAGGACGTTGCCCACCGCCGTCATCGACACCGAGAGCGCCACGTCGCCCTTCGCCCGGTGGGTGAGGATGTTGGAGACGTTGCCGGGCGGGCAGCACGCCACGAGGATCATGCCCAGCGCCACCGAGCCGCCCACCCCGAGCAGCAGGGTGAGCCCGAAGGTCAGCGCCGGCAGCAGCGCGAACTGGGCGGCGACCGCCACCGCGAACGCCCGGGGCTGGCGCAGCGCGAGCCGGAAGTCGTCGATCTTGGTGTCCATGGCGATCCCGAACAGGATCAGCCCCAGGACGATCTTGAGCGTGGTGAGCGAGCCGGAGTCGAACGCGATCCGGATGTCGTCGACGTTCACCGGGCGGCACCTTCCCGCGCGGCGCACGCCGCGTCCATCTGCGCGATCGCGCCGGTCACGGCGTCGCGGTAGGCGGTCTTGTTGACGTAGTAGGCCATCCGGTCCAGCCCCAGGTAGCGGTAGCCGCCGGACAGGTCGGGCCGGGGCCCCCGCTTGCCGCGGTCCACGACGTCGGCGGCGGCGCGGCCCGACGGCGAGGTGTCGCGCTTCGCCGCGAGGTAGCGGGCCACGAGATCGGCCTGCTCGTAGCGCCCCTGCCAACCGATGCCCGACGCCTCGACCATGCCGAGCACCGCGAGGTCGTCGCGCCCGGTCGGGAAGATGTTGAGGTACAGGTCCGGCGCGGCCGCCCCGTCGGGCCAGTCGAGGTGCCGGCGGTCGAGGAACGGGTAGTGCAGCAGGTAGCCGGTGGCGAGCAGGACCAGGTCGTAGTCGTCGCTGCTGCCGTCCCGGAAGTGCACGGTGTGGCCGTCGAAGCGCTCGACGTCGGCCCGCACCCGCAGGTCGCCGTGGCCCACGTGCTGGAGGATGAGCGAGTTGACGATGGGGTGCGACTCGTACAGCTTGTGGTCCGGCTTCGGGAAGCCGAACCGCACCGGGTCGCCGGTGAACAGCCTGAGCAGCCGGGAGTCGAGGAACTGCTTGATCCGCGGCGGCAGGGGGCGACCGTTGTTGAGGGTGTCCGCGGGGCGGCCGAGGACGTACTTGGGGACGAAGTGGTAGCCGCGGCGCACGCTGATGTCCACCGAGGCGGCGTGGTGGACGGCGTCGACGGCCACGTCGCAGCCCGAGTTCCCGGCGCCGACGACGAGGACGCGTTTGCCGGCGAAGAGCGTCGGGTACTTGTACCGACTGGTGTGGAGCAGTTCGCCCGCGAAGTGCCCCGCGAACTCGGGGACGTTCGGCTCGGACAGTGTCCCGTTGGCCACCACCAGGGCCGAGAACTCGCCCGCGTCGACCACCTCGTCGTCGTCACCGGGCCCCGTCCCGGACCCTCTACGGACGGTGAGGCGCCATCCCGACCCGGGCTCCGGGCCCACCGGCTCCGCGCTCACGACCTCGGTGCCGAAGCGGTAGCGGTCGCGCAGGCCGAAGTGCGCGGCGAAGTCGCGGAAGTAGGCGAGCAGGCGCCGGTGGTCCGGGTAGTCCGGGGAGTCGGCCGGCATAGGGAACTCGGTGAACTCGGTGGTCCGCGTGGACGAGATGAGGTGCGCCGAGTGGTAGACGGTGCTGCGCGGGGAGTCGATGTTCCACAGCCCGCCCACGTCGCGGGCCAGTTCGAAGCCCACCCACTCGATCCCCTGCCGGTCGAGGTTCCGGGCGGCGGCCAGGCCGGTGGGCCCGGCCCCGATGATCGCGACGGGGCGGGTGTCGGTCGGGGTCATGACTACCCATCCTGCCGGATATGCGGCGGCCCGGCCGGGGTTCCGCCCGAGTGGGCGGATCCGGCCGGGCCGAGCCGGCTGTCGCGAGGTGCGCGGGTTACTTCTCGCGCACGACCGAGCCGTCGTCCTGCAGGCGCAGGAGGGGGTAGACGCCGTTCTCGTCGTGGTTCTCGTCGCCCACGACCGGCGGGTTGAAGACGCAGAGCATCTGCATCTCCTCCTCCACGATCACCTGGTGCTTCTCGTGCCCGTCGAGCAGGTACATCGACCCGGCCTCGAGCGGGTACTCCTTGTCGTTGGTGAGGTCGCGGAGCGTGCCCTTGCCGCGGGTCAGCCAGACGGCCTCGATGTGGTTGGCGTAGTGGAAGTCGTTGGTCGTGCCGGCGGCGATGGTGGTCTCGTGGAACGAGAACCCCACGCGGTCGTCGGCCAGCACGATGCGCTTGGACTCCCAGTTGCCGTTGTTGCCCTTGATGTGGCGGTCGGTGTCGGTGATCTCGGCGGTGGTACGGACGATCATGCGATGCTCCTCTTCAGACGTAGCGGCCGGGGCTCAGGACTCGTACTGCGA
>DUTZ01000067.1 GCA_012841845.1 Actinomycetales bacterium
CGCCGCGGACGAGTCCGCGCGGTGGGAGACGGTCGGCTCCGAGGTGGTGCGCGGCCGGACGGAGCCCACGGAGCTGTGCGTGCCGGCCGGCTAGCCGGTGAAGGGCCGGCCCGCGGCGTGGCTGCCGTCGCAGTAGGGCTGGATCCGGGAGCGTCCGCAGCGGCACAGCGCCACCGTGTCGCGTCGGCGCTCCACCGGGTCCCCGTGGGTGTCGACGACGACGAAGTCACCGCGCACGACCAGCGGGCCGTCGGGGGTCACCATGATCTCCGTCTCCTCGGACATGTCCCCGATCCGATCACGGATCCCCGCCCGGGTCGACCGGATGAGGCCGGGCCCCCGCGTGGGTACGGTCTGATCTCATGACGGCACCCGCACCCGCACTCGCACCCTCCCTCGGACCGGCTCCGGTCCCGGCGCCGGCGGGCCCGCTCGGGGAGGGCGTGCGGGAACTCCTCGCGGGCACGCCCCACCGCGACCTCGACGCTGCCCTGCCCTTCACCCTGCCCGCCGGCCTGCGCGCCGCGCTGGAGGAGCTGCCCGCGGACCGGGGTCTGCTCGCCGACCTCGACGCGCAGCGCACGTTCTTCACCGTCCAGGAACTCGCCTACCGCGGCCTCGTGGGCGTGGACCCGGACTGGAACGAGCACCCCGGGGTGGCCGCCGTGCGGCTGCTGCTCGGCGACGCCGTCGAAGCCGCGATCCGCGACCGTGTCGGGCCGGTGGAGCCGCTCGGTGAGGACGACCCGGTCGCGCGTCTGCGCACGGAACTCGACGCGGTCGACTCGCCGTCACTCTCCTCCCACCTGGCCCGCGAGGGCACCGTCGGGCATTACCGCGACCTCGTGCGGTTCCGCTCGCTCTACCACCTGCGGGAGGCCGACCCGCACTCCGCGGCGCTGGCGTGGATCACCGGCCCGGCCAAGTCGGCGCTCGCCGAGATCCAGAACGACGAGTACGGCTGCGGGCGCGGACGCCGGATGCACTCGACCCTGTTCGCCGACACGATGCGTGCCCTGGACCTGGACGACTCCTACGGCGCCCACGTCGAGGACGCGCCGGCCGTCGTGCTGGCCTGGTCCAACGCGATGACCCTGTTCGCCTCGCGTCGGCGGCTTCGGGGCGCGCTCGTCGGCCACCTCGCGGCGCTCGAGTCCACCTCGTCGCTGCCCAACCGCCGCTACGCCGACGGGCTCGAGCGCCTCGGCTTCGGGCCGGAGGCCTCGCTCTACTTCTCCGAGCACGTCGAGGCGGACGCCGTGCACGAGCAGGTCGCGCTCCACGGCATGGTGGCGCCGCTGGTCCGCGCCGAGCCCGGGTTGATGCCGGACGTGGTCGTCGGCTTCCGTGCGGCCCTGCACCTGGACGCCGACGTGGGCCGTCACCTGTTGGCAGCCTGGGAGGCCGGCCGGACCGGTTGCGACGGCCCCCTCACCGGACCCACGATCGGGTCATGACCGAGACCCAGGACCCTGACATCCGAACCGTCGCCTTCCTCGTGGCCTCCGAGGGGATCGAGCGCGTCGAGCTCACCGAGCCGTGGGGCGCGGTGACCGAGGCCGGGCACACCCCGGTCCTCGTGAGCACCGCCGCGGGCGAGGTCGAGCTCGTCGACCACCTCACCCCGGCGGGCACGCAGACCGTCGACCGCACGACGGGCGACATCACCGCGGAGGACATCGACGTCCTCGTCCTGCCCGGCGGTGTCGCCAACCCGGACGCGCTGCGGCAGGACGAGCAGGCCGTGACGATCGTCCGCGAGATGGTCGAGGCCGGCAAGCCCGTCTTCTCCATCTGCCACGCGGCGTGGGTGCTCGTCGAGGCCGACGTCGTCCGCGGGCGGAAGGTCACCTCGTACCCGAGCGTCCGCACGGACCTCGTCAACGCCGGCGCCGAGTGGGTGGACGAGGAGCTGGTCAGCGACGACGGCGTGTTCACCAGCCGCAACCCCGACGACCTCCCCGCCTTCTGCGAGGCGATCCTCGGCGCGATCCGCGGAGCCGACTGAGCGCGGGCCGAACCGAGCGGACCGGCGGGGGGCATCGTGATCGGGGTGTACGTCCACAACCGGGGGCGCGGGCATCTCCACCGCGTCGCCCCGGTCGTGCGGGCCCTGAGGGAGGGTGACGACGACGTCACGCTCCTCGTGACCGGAAGCCTGGACAGGGCGGTGCTCCCGCCCGACCTCCCCGTGGTCCACCTCCCCTGCGAGCGGCCGGGCGAGGCGACCCTGTCCGCCCGCCGCGCCGCCGTCACCTGGATCGACCGGGCCCGTCCGCGCGCCCTGTGGGTGGACGCCTGCCCCGAGATGGCGCTCGCGGCCCGGATGACGGCGACGCCGCTGGTCGCCACCCTCACGCCCGGCGCGCGGTCCGACGAGCAACACCGGCTGGGGTGCCGGGCCGCGGACGTGCTGCTGGCCCCGTGGCCCGCGGGTGCCCATCCGGCGGCCGTCGCGCGGGCGGGCCGCGGGCGGGTGTCGGAGATCGGTGGCCTGTCCCGGTTCGAGCGCCGGGAACCCGGACCCCGCCCCCGCCGACGGCCCCGGGTGGTCCACCTCAACAGCTCGACGACGGTGGGCGACCACCGGTTCTGGCGGGCCGTCCGGTCGCGCGTGTGCCGGGCCTGCGGCTCCGACTGGCTGGAGATCGGCGGGCCCGACGGTCGGTGGCTCGACGATCCGTGGCCCGAGCTCAGTTCCGCCGACGTCGTGGTGACCGGCGCCGGGCAGTCCTCCGTGGCCGACGCCGCGTGCGCCGACGTACCACTGGTCGTGGTGCCCGAGTGGCGGCCGCACGGCGAACACGCCGCCACGGCGCAGGCCCTCGAGGGGCTCCCGGGCGCAGAGGTCCGTTCGTACGGCGACGGCCCCACGGAGGTCGCGGAGGTGGTCCGCCGCCAACTCGGCCGGGTCGCCGACGGCGAGGTCGACGGGATCAGGGAGCGGTGGCGGGTCGACGGGGCGGCCGAGCGGGCCGCCGACGTGGTCCGCGGCGTGGCCGAGGCCGCCTCCCGCGCCGGCTGACGGGGCCCCCGGGCGAACGGATGACGGAACTCTCACTCTGCGCCCGCGCGAGATAAAAGCCGAGGTCTACAGGCGTAAAGAGTCGGGGCGGTCGAGAAGCCTGAGGGGAAACCCAGGTTTCCGCTGGCGATTTCTCTCAGGTTCCCCGACATGTCATTACGGTTGACAACTGTCTGGACACAGGGCCCGCCGAGGGGCACTCCAGCCAAGCCATGAGAAGGGATGCGGTGTGCCCAGATTCCGGAACCTCACCCCCACGTCGGACTTCTGGTCCTGGCGTGACGACGGGGCGTGCCTCGGCCACGAGGACCTGTTCTACAGCGCCGACGACGAGAGCAAGGGCGAGCGGCGCCGCAAGGAGCAGAAGGCCGTGGCGGTCTGCGACACGTGCCCCGTCCTCGACACCTGCCGGCAGTTCGCCATGGAGTCCAAGGAGCTCTACGGCGTCTGGGGCGGCCTGACCGAGTCCGACCGGCACAAGCTGGCCGGCCGGCACCGGACCGGCTGACCCGGGCGGCCCGGCTCAGGCGGCCCGCGCGAGCCGGGCGCGGTGGTGCCGCAGTGCGGTCACCAGGCCCGAGCGCGGTCCCGTGTGGTCGTCGTAGGTGCGCGGCTCGCCGTCGAACATCTTCTCCGAGCGTGTCTCCGGCGCGTCGTCGCTGGTGTCCGTGAGGAAGCGGTCCGGCAGCGAGAGTTTGGCGATGGTCCGCCACGACTGCCAGTACTGCTTGTAGAGCGGCCCGGTCGTGTACGGCAGGTCCCACCGCCGGCAGACGTCCTGCACCTTCTCCGCGATCTGCCCGTACCGGTTGGACGGCAGGGTCGGGTAGAGGTGGTGCTCGATCTGGTACGAGAGGTTGCCGGACATGAAGTGGGTGAGCGGCCCCCCGGTGAAGTTGGCGGAGCCGAGCATCTGCCGCAGGTACCACTGTGCCTGCGTCTCGTCCTCCAGGTCCTCGAGCGTGAACTTGTCGGCGCCGTCCGGGAAGTGCCCGCAGAAGATCACCGCGTTGGACCAGAGGTTCCGGATGACGTTGGCGGTCGCGTTGGCCGTGATCGTCGTCTTCCAGTTGGGGCCCGAGAGCAGCGGGAACCACACGTAGTCCTTGCCCACCTGGCGCCGGGCCTTGCGGAGGAACTGGCCGATGCGTTTCTTCTGCTCGCCCCAGCCGGACGAGTTGATGGTCCCCGGCGCGATCTCGAGGTGCTGGACCCCCACGCCCCACTGGAACGCGAACGCGAGCATCGCGTTCCACAGCAGGTTCCCTGCGAACGCCGGGTGCCACGGCTGGTCGCGGGTCACCCGCACCACGCCGTAGCCCACGTCGTCGTCCATCCCGATGATGTTCGTGTACGTGTGGTGATGGTGGTTGTGGGTGGCCTTCCAGTGCTCGGAGGTGCCCACGATGTCCCACTCCCAGTTGCTGGAGTGGATCTCGGGGTCGTTCATCCAGTCCCACTGCCCGTGCATCACGTTGTGCCCGAGCTCCATGTTCTCGATGATCTTCCCGGCCGCGAGCATCCCGGTGCCCAGGAGCCACGCGGGGCGGTAGCCCGAGAACAGCAGGACCGCGCGGCCGCCCGCGACGAGCCCGCGCTGCAGCCGGATCGTGTTCCGGACGTAGCGGCGGTCGCGCTCGCCGAGGTCCTCCGCGATCTCCTCGCGGATCGCCTCGAGCTCGGCGCCGATCTCCTCCACGTCCTCGGGGGACAGATGGGCGTACGCCTCGACGTCTGAGATCGCCATGACCCGACGGTACGGAGGTTCGCCGCGCCTGTCGACCGGTCCCGTCCCCGACGCCGGCGGGGACGGCGGTGGTCTAACGGCCGCCCTCGTCCATGTGGTCGTCTGGCCACTCGCACAGTTCCTCGACGCCGTCGGCGTAGATCACCGTGAGGGACTCCCCGTCCTGCCGGGCCGGGAGGAGTTGTAGGCAGTCGAGCATCGCGGTCGCGGACGTCGATTCGGTCGGCACCGTGACCCACGCGTCGTCGCCCTCGACCCGGACGTCGGTCGCGTTCCTGATCGACGCGACCGGCGTGAGCCGCTCCTCGTACGAGTCGTCCCCGCCCGTCGCCTCGATCGAGGCACCCGTGGCGGTGCCGTCGACGGCGTCGTGGACGGCGTCGTCGCCCTCGCCGTCACTCCCACCGGAACAGGCGGACAGGCCGAGCAGTCCGGCCATCAGCGCTCCGGCCGCGATCGTCCTCGTGCTCTTCATGGTGTGCATCCCCGGCCTCCCGCTCGTGTGCGGCTGAGCATAACCATCTTTTAATGTTCCGGCCAGGGTGTCGCGCTGCCGACACGACGCGGGCCCCGCCGGAGACGTCTCCGGCGGGGCCCGCGGTGGTGGGTGGTGAGCCGTCAGCTCACTTCGGTGGCATCCGGATGCCGCCGTCGACACGCACGGTCTGCGCGTTCATGTAGGGGTTGGTGAGCAGCTCCATCACCATGGAGGCGAGCTCGTCGCCCACGCCGAGGCGCTTGGGGAACAGGACGGACTCGCCGAGCTTGGCCTTGAACGCCTCCGACTCCGGGCCCTCGCCGTAGATCGGGGTGTCGATGAGGCCGGGCGCGACGGTGTTGAGGCGGATGCCGGCGGCCGCGAGATCGCGGGCCACGGGCAGCGTGATGCCGACGATGCCGCCCTTCGAGGCGGAGTAGGCGGCCTGGCCGATCTGGCCGTCGAACGCCGCCACCGACGCGAGGTTGACGATCGCGCCCTTGTTGCCGTCGGCGTCGCCCTCGCCGCGGCTCATCGCCGTGGCGGCCAGGCGCAGCATGTCGAAGGAGCCGATGAGGTTGATCTCGATGACCTTGCGGAACGCGTTGATGTCGAACGCCGACGAGAACTCGCCGTCGCGCCCGATCGTGCGCTGCGCGTGGCCGATGCCGGCCGAGTTGACGAGGTAGCGCAGCGGTCCGAGCTCCAGGGCCTTCTCGACGGCGGCCTGGTTCTGCTCGGTCTGGGTGACGTCCACGCTGACGAACACGCCGCCGACCTCGTTCGCCAGGGCCTCGCCCTTCTCGGCGTTGAGGTCCGCGACGACGACCTTGGCGCCCGCGGCGGCGAGCCGGCGGACGACGGCGGCGCCGATACCCGACGCCCCGCCCGTGACGATGGCACTTGCTCCGTTGATCTCCATGGGTCAAACGGTAACAAGTTCGACCGGGCGGAGCGGCGGAGACCGGGGTTATCCCTGCCCGCCCTGACCTGCCGATCGGTCAGAACGGCGGCGGATCGTCGTGCTCCGGGGTGGGCGGCCGTGCCGGGTCCTCGGTGTCGGGGTGGAGGAGCTGGTGGGCCTCGGCGCGGAGGCGCCGGCGTTGCTCGGCGCGCCGGTCACGGCGGTGGGGACGCCGGCGGCGTGTGGGGGCGCTGCCGGTCTCGCCCTCCTCCGCTGCGCGTCGTTGGCGGGCGCTGGTCTCGGGGTCCCGGGGCGCGGCGAGGTGGGCCAGGGGACCGGTGGGCTCGACGGTGATGGCGACACCGGGGTCCGGGTCGGGGTGGTTGGGGCCGTGGACCCAGGTGTAGCTGCCGTCGGGATTGCGCCAGTAGACCCAGATGCCCTCGGTCTTGAGGTTGTGGTCGTGCCGACACAGCCCGCCGAGGTCGTCGCTGGTGGTGCGCCCGCCCGCCGCGGGGTCGTCGTGGTCGAACGGGATGATGTGGTCGAGGTCGGTGTGCGTGGCCTCCGCCTGGCAGCCGGGGAAGACGCAGGTGCCGTCGCGGCCCTGGCAGAAGTGGCGCAGCGCGTCGGAGGGGCTGTAGCGGCCGGCCGCGGCGCTCGCGCGGTCGGCCAGGTCGGCGAGGTCGCTCACCCGGGTCTCCGCGGTCTGCAGCAGGCGGGCCAGGGTGTGGTCGGTGACGGGGCCGTAGCCGGCCAGATCGGTGGTGCCCTCGTGGTGGTAGAGGTGCAGCAGGACGCGGCGGACGGCGGGCTGGGCGTCCGGGTCGCCGGGCAGGTTTCCGTCGGGATCGGGCAGGCTGGTCCAGCCACGGGACAGGGCCAGCAGGCCGGCGGCGCGGAGTTCGCCGATGCTGCGGGGGTCGTCGGTGCCGGCGGTGCGGGCCAGGGCGTCGATGCGGTCCATGATCTCGGCCCCCGTGTCGGCGGTGACCAGGGCGGAGATCTCGGTCAGGTCGTCGCCCACGGGGGTCAGGGTGACGTCCTGGCCGCCGGTGGCGGTCTTGGCGCGGGCGGCGGCGCCGACGGGGTCGGTGCGCAGGATGGCCTTGGTGACCATCTTGCGCAGGGGGCCGATGCGGGGTGGGTGGGTGCGTCTGCGGGTGGGGGCCAGTTGTCCGGCGATGAGGGCGTCGAGGGCGGGCATGTGCTCGTCGGAGACCGTACGGGTCTCCTCGGCGATGGTGTGGGCGGCGAACAGGCCGATCCATCCGGCCGTGAGGAGGGCGAGGCAGCGCGGAAGTCGTTCGGTGAAGTCCACGGCGGTGTCGATCAGCCGGGAGGCGGCACGCCGGGACAGGGCCATGGCGGCGCGGAGGGCCGCGGCGGCGATGTCGTGGGGGTCGCGCCGGTCGGGCCGGCCGTCGGACGTCTCGCCGGGGCCGGTGTCGCCGGCCTCGCGCAGACAGTCGTAGGCGTACGTCACGGAGCGGGCCTCGGCGGCGTTGATGTGCCGCTGGGCGAGGTAGCCGCGTTGTTGTGTCGGTCCCCAACGGTCGTAGGCCTCGGGGACCAACACGGGTAGCCCGGGGGTGTCGAGGTAGACGAACCCTTCGGGGGCGGTGGCCGTTCCGTCGCCGGCGTCGGGGGTGGTGGGGGTCTGTGCGGTGGTCATGGTGCGATCGTATGTTCGAGGTCGGACATCGAACTCGTGTTGCCGGTGGCGCACCTCGTCGTCGTCACCGAACCGGCGCTGACCTGCGGTGCCCTGAACCCCCCGTCCTGGGCGCCCCGGGCCACCGGGGTGGCTCCCGATGCGGGCGCGGCGGCCGGGCCGGCCGCCCACCGTCACCGGCGAACGCGCCCTGACCTGCGATGCCCTGAAGCCCCCGTCCAGGGCGGGGCAGGTCACGTGGCAGGGCACGGCAGGTCGCGGTGCACCGGGTCCCGGCGGGAATGTCCGACCCGACGGATAGGTTGGTCCCGTCGAAGCGTCCCGAGAAAGGAACCCGCACAGCCATGAGCCCCGCCGCCGAGACCAGGGAGTTCCAGGCCGAGACCCGCCAGTTGCTGGATCTGATGATCCACTCGGTGTACTCGAATCCGGACACGTTCCTCCGTGAGGTCGTCTCGAACTCCTCGGACGCCCTCGACAAGCTCCGGCTGGCCGCGCTCCAGGACGCGAGCCTCGGGGTGGACACCACCGACCTGCACATCCACCTCGAGCCGGACGTGGCGGCGCGGACGCTGACGATCCGCGACAACGGCATCGGCATGTCCCGCGACGAGGTCGTGGACCTCATCGGCACGCTCGCCAGGTCGGGCACGGCGCAGGCGCGGGAGGCCCTGGCGGCGGCACGCGCGGCGCAGGAGTCCGGCGAGTTGAGCGAGCAGGCCACGGCCGACCTCATCGGGCAGTTCGGCATCGGCTTCTACTCGACGTTCATGGTGGCGGACACGGTCACGCTCGTCACGCGCAAGGCCGGCGAGGCCACGGGCACCCGCTGGGAGTCCGGCGGCGAGGGCACGTACACCATCGAGGAGGCCGAGGATGCGCCGCAGGGCACCGCCGTCACGCTCGCGCTCAAGCCGGCCGGCGGCGACGCGGCGCTGCCGGACTACACCGCCGAGCCCACGCTGCGCCGGGTCGTGCGGACGTACTCGGACTTCATCGCCTGGCCCATCCGCATGGAGGTCGAGCGCCCCGCCCCGGAGGCCGGGGTGGAGGACCCGGGTGACGACGACGAGGGCAACGATCCCCAGGCGGAGAACACCGTGACGGAGACCGTCACGCTCAACTCCCAGAAGGCGCTGTGGACCAAGCCGCGCTCCGAGGTGACCGACGAGGAGTACGCCGAGTTCTACCGCCACGTGTCACACGCGTGGGACGAGCCGCTCGAGACCATCACGCTCAAGGCGGAGGGCACGTTCGAGTACCAGGCGCTTCTCTTCCTGCCGAGCCAGGTGCCGTTCGACCTGTTCTCGCCGGACACCAAGCGGGGCGTGCAGCTCTACGTCCGTCGTGTGTTCATCATGGACGACTGCGAGGAGCTGGTCCCGCCGTTCCTGCGCTTCGTCAAGGGGATCGTCGACGCCCAGGACCTCTCGCTCAACGTCTCCCGCGAGATCCTGCAGCAGGACCGTCAGATCCGGGCGATCCGCAAGCGCCTGGTGCGCAAGGTCCTGCAGACCATCGAGCAGCTCCGGGCCGACCGTCCGGAGGAGTTCCGCACGTTCTGGGCCAACTTCGGGGCCGTCCTCAAGGAGGGTCTCATCCCGGCGCCCGGCGGGGACGACGCCCGCGACCAGCTGCTCGCCGTGGCGACGTTCGAATCGACGGCCGAGGACTCCACGACGATCGCCGAGTACGTCGAGCGCATGGCCGAGGGGCAGGAGGAGATCTACTACCTCACCGGCCGGAGCCGGGAGGCCGTGGAGAACTCGCCGCACCTCGAGGCGTTCCGGGCGCGCGGGGTCGAGGTGCTCGTGCTCACCGACCCGGTCGACGAGGTGTGGGTGGACGCCGTGGGCGAGGTCGAGGGCCGGCGCCTGCGGTCCGTGGCCAAGGGCGACGTGGACCTCTCCGGGATCGGTGCGGACGCGGAGGACAAGGCGGACGAGCCGGACGCCGAGGAGTTCACCGACCTGCTCGCGTGGCTGGGTGAGGAGCTGGAGGATCAGGTCAAGCAGGTGCGGCTGTCGCACCGCCTCACCGAGTCGGCCGCCTGCATGGTGGGCGACGAGTTCGACATGACCCCGCAGCTCGAGGCCATGTACCGGGCGTCGGGCATGGAGATGCCCACGAGCAAGCGGATCCTCGAGCTCAACCCGTCGCACCCGCTCGTGCAGCGGCTGCGCGCGCAGCACGCCGAGGACGCGTCCGCCGCCGGACTGGCCGAGTCGGCCAAGCTCCTCGCGGGGGCGGCGGTGCTCGCCGAGGGTGGTGCGCTCGCCGACCCGGCCGCGTTCGCAAAGCTGCTCGTCGACCGGATCTAGAGAAGGGACTCGGCGAGCCGGAGGGTCGGCTCGTCGAACAGGACCAGCGTCGCGTCCTCGACGGAGGTGACGGTGGCGCCCGCGTCGCGGAGGGTGCGCAGGGCCGTGCGGATCGCGTCCTCGACCGGCCACCCGTAGGCTCCCGCGGAGATGAGCGGGAACGCGATCGAGCGGGCGCCGAGCTCGTCGGCCACCGCGAGGCTGTTGCGGTAGCAGTCGGCGAGCCGCGCCGCGCCGTCCGGGGTGCGGCCGTGGACCGGCCCCACGGTGTGGATCACCCACCGGGCGGCCAGGTCGCCGGCGGTGGTGGCCACCGCGTGGCCGGTGGGCAGCCCGTCGGGGAGCGGGCCGGCGCGCAGTTCGCGGCAGGCG
>DUTZ01000068.1 GCA_012841845.1 Actinomycetales bacterium
CCGTCGGCGCGTTCGGCATCGGCGCCGCGATCGCCCTCCCGGGTATCGCCTCCGCGCAGGAGAGCCCCGGCAGCCTCGAGTCCGTCGCCAACGCCATCCCGTCCGAGTCCGCCATCGACACCGGCGTGGAGGCCGACCTCGGCAGCCTCACCTTCAACCTCGATCTCGGCGCCGGCGCCACGGCCCCGGGCTCGGTGAGCTTCGGCAGCCTGGGCGTCTCGCCCAACACGGGCAGCGACGTCGTGGACAACGGCTCCGGCGAGGGCTCCTCGCTCCCGGGCTCCTCCGATGACGCCGACGACGAGCAGGACGAGGAGACCAGCGGCTCGCTCGACCTCGGCTCGCTGGGCGGCGGCTCGGGCTCGCTCCCGGGCTCCAGCGAGGAGCCGGCTGACGGCGAGGACGACGAGGATCCCACCGCCGATTCGGGCTCGCTCGACCTCGGCTCGCTCCCGGGCTCCTCCGATGACGAGGCCGACCCGGAGGCCCCGGCTGACGACTCCGGCTCGCTCGACCTGGGCTCGCTCCCGGGCTCCAGCGATGACGAGGAGGCCGCCGACGGCTCGCTCCAGTTCGGTTCGCTCATCGAGATCCTCGCCGGCCTCAGCGCCGGCAGCGGCGACGACGCCGCGGAGGACGCGGAGGCCTGATCCCCCTCCCGCATCCACGGATGCACCTTCCCGACCCGGGGTCGCGACGAACTCTGACCGTCGCGACCCCGGGTTCGTGTCTGTCCGGGCCCGGGATGGAATGATGCAGTCGTGACGATCGTCGTGGCCTGCGGGGCCTTCAAGGGTTCCCTCACCGCTCTCGAGGCCTGCCACCATGCCGCCCGGGGCGCACGCCTGGCCCACCCCGACGCCGACGTGGTGGAGCGCCCCGTCGCGGACGGCGGCACCGGCAGCCTCGAGGTGATGGTGGCCGGCGGCGCCCGCCCGGTGCCCGTGACCGTCTCCGGCCCGACGGGCGAGGCCGTCGAGACCTCCTTCGCCGCCATCGACCCCGACACCGCGTTCGTCGAGATGGCCGACGCGTGCGGCCTGCTCCGCCTCCCCGGCGGCGAGCCCCGCCCGCTCGAGGCGTCGAGCCGCGGCGTGGGCGAGGTGATCCTCGCCGCCCTGCGCTCCGGCCGCGGCAACATCATGCTCGGTATCGGCGGCAGCGCCTCCACCGACGGTGGGACCGGCATGCTCTCGGCGCTCGGGGCCCGGTTCCTCGACGACGACGACGAGGACCTCCCCGACGGCGGCGGGGCGCTCGCCCGGTTGGCCCGCGTGGACCTGTCCGGGCTCGATCCCGCCGTCCGCGGGGCCCGCATCCGCGTGGCCTGCGACGTCGACAACCCCCTGCTCGGCCCCTGGGGCGCCGCCCGCATGTACGGCCCGCAGAAGGGCGCCACCGACGAGCACATCGAGGCCCTGGAGGCCGGCCTCGCCCGCCTCGTGGAGGTGCTCCGCGCGCAGGGCCACGACGTGGACGACGACGCCCCCGGCACCGGCGCCGCCGGCGGCGTGGGATTCGCCGCCCGGGAACTGCTCGGGGCCACCCTCGAGCCCGGCTTCGACGTCCTCGGCACACTCACCGGACTGGACACCATCGTCTCGGCGGCCGACCTCGTCGTCACCGGGGAGGGCCGGCTCGACGACCAGACCATGCACGGCAAGGCCCCCATGGGCGTCGCCGCGCTGTGCCGCTCCCACGCGGTGCCCGTGGTGGCCGTGTGCGGCAAGCTCGACCTGGGCGCCGACCGGGTGGCCGCCGCCGGGTTCGTGGCCGCGGCCGCGCTCATGGACCGCGAGCCGGACCTCGCCCGGTCCAAGGCCAACGCCGGGCCGCTCCTCGAGGCCACCACCGCCGAGGTCGTGGGCCGCGTCCTGCCCTGACCGCACGGCTGCGCCCGGCCACTCTGCTGCGCCCGGCCACTCGGCTGCGCCGTCCCGCGCGCTGGCCCATGATGGGGGCATGCGCAAATGGCTCCTCGGTGCCCCCCTCGCCGCACTCGCCGCCGTGGCGGCCTCCGACCTTCGTCAGAAGAAGTATCCGATCCTGCGGACCTTCCCGATCCTCGGCCACGCCCGCATGGCCATCAGCTCGATCGGCCCCGAACTGCGGCAGTACATCGTGGCGAGCAACGACGAGGAGCGGCCGTTCACCCGCGACCAGCGCGACTGGATCTACGGGGCCGCCGACGGCGCGGCGACCACCTTCGGGTTCGGCACCGACAACGACGTGGAGTTCGACGAGGGCTACCCGATCATCAAGCAGCGGACCTTCGTGGGCGTCACCGTCTCCGCCCACGCCCACTCCGCCGAGCAGCTCCCGCTCCCGCCGGCCAAGGTCCTCGGCGGCGCCCGCGGCCGCGCCCGCGCCTTCCGCCCCGAGTCGCTGGTCAACATCTCCGCGATGAGCTTCGGCTCGCTCTCCGCGCCGGCCGTCGAGGCGCTCAACCGGGGCGCCGCCCTGGCCGGCTGCCTGCACAACACGGGCGAGGGCGGGCTCAGCGCCTACCACCAGAACGGCGCCGACCTCGTCTTCCAGATCGGCACCGCCTACTTCGGCGTCCGCGACGCCGAGGGCCGCTTCGACCTCGACAAGCTGGTCGCCCTGTGCGAGAAGCACCCCATCCGCGCCATCGAGATCAAGCTCAGCCAGGGCGCCAAGCCCGGCCTCGGCGGCCTGCTGCCGGCCGCCAAGATCACCGACGAGATCTCGCAGATCCGTGGCATCCCCAAGGACGAGGACTGCGCCAGCCCGTCCCGGCACACCGCCTTCCACGACGTGGACTCGCTGCTCGACGTGGTGGAGACCATCGCCGACCGGACCGGCCTGCCCGTGGGCATCAAGTCCGCCGTCGGCGACATGCTGTTCTGGGAGCGGCTCGCCGCCGCCATGGCCACCGGCGAGCGCGGCGTCGACTTCATCACCATCGACGGCGGCGAGGGCGGCACCGGCGCCGCCCCGCTCGTCTTCTCCGACGCCGTCTCCCTGCCCTTCCGCCTCGGCTTCCCCCGCGTCTACCGCGTCTTCGCCGAGGCCGGGCTCACCGACGACGTCGTGTTCATCGGCTCCGGCAAGCTCGGCATCCCGGAGAACGCGATCGTCGCCATGGCGCTGGGCATCGACATGATCAACGTGGCCCGCGAGGCCATGCTCTCCGTCGGCTGCATCCAGGCCCTCAAGTGCCACACCGACCGCTGCCCCACCGGCGTCGCCACCCAGAACCCGTGGCTCGTCCGCGGCGTCGATCCCACCGACAAGGCCCAGCGCTGCGCCCGCTACCTGCGCTCACTGCGCCGCGAGCTCATCAAGGTCTCCGGCGCCGTCGGCGTCCCGCACCCCGCGCTCATCGGGCCCGAGGACGTCGAGCTGGCGTGGGGCACCCGCGAGGCCAAGCCCCTCGCCGAGGTCTACGGCTACGGCGGCGGCATGGGCTTCCCGAGCGAGGACGACCAGAAGGCCATCACCGACCTCATGATCGAGATGGGCGTGGCCGAACACACCGCCGCCTACGCCCCGCCCGGCGTCAGCCCGCCTGGCCGGCCTTGATCAGGCCCAGCTCGCGGTTGAGGTTGGCGTGCGCCTGCTTCTCCCACGCGTCCCGCGCGGCGGTGGTGAGGTACACCGACCTGCGCTCGACCAGCCCCTCGAGGGCGGCCCGGCGGCCGGCGACGAACTTCTCGCCCGGCACGTGCGCGAACTCGTGCCGCACGTCCTGCGTGTACGTGTCGTAGGTCTCGGGGTCGGCGCCCAGGACCGCGAGGTCGGCGTCGGAGAGCACCTCGCCGTTGAGGTCGCCCGGCTCCACGCGGTGCCCGCCCATGAGCCGCACCAGGCGCGCGACCTCCTCGACCGGCGCCGCGGGATCGAGCAGTCGCTCGGCCACGACGGCGGACGCCTCGTTGTTCTCCGAGGCCGCCGGGTCGAACACCGCGCAGTGGAACCACGCGGCCAGGCGGACGGCGGTGCCGTCGAAGGCCTCGCCCTCGTCCTCGAGCCGGTCCACGGCGTGGAGCACGGCCCGCAGGTGGGTCTCGTTGTGGTACCGACGCTGCGGCTCGTTCCAGCGTTCCAGCAGGTCGGCGCGGATGTCGGGGGTGAGGAACTCGACCTGGGCGTCGAGCGGATCGGTCGCGGGGGCTCGGTCGGTGTCCATGTCCCGAGCCTACCGCCGGGGAGCCCCCCACCAGGGCGAGTCGGCCGCTAGGGTTCTGGACGGCACACCCCCGCGATCCCGAGGAGATCCCCATCATCCGCCGCCGTCCCGCCGCCGCCGTCCTCGTCGTCGTCGCCCTGGGCCTCTCCGCCTGCGACGGCGGCACCGTCCCGGTCACCCCCCGCGAGGACCTCGCCGACACCACCGGCGGGGAGGCCACCGGCGCCGAGGCCACCGGCGGCGAGCGCGCCGCGTCGGGGCCGCCCCGGTGCGCCGACGACCCGCGCACCCGCAACGGCCTCGAGGTGGTGGTCAACCGCGGCGAGATGGACTGCGCCGAGGTCACCGCGCTGCTCGACGAGTACTACGACATGGGACGGACGGGCGAGTACGGCAACGCGCAGATCGTCCCCGACGTCCGCGGGTTCTCGTGCGCCTCCCCCACCGCCCGCAGCTCCGAACTCGCCGGGCTCGCCACGCGGTGCGACGACGGCGACGTCCAGGTGATCGTCCGCCCCACGACCCCGGAGGTCCCCGGAGTGCAGGTGATGACCAGCGACTTCACCCCCGAGGGCTCGCTCACCACCGGCCGCTCGTTCTTCTCCCTGCCCTCCGGCGAGGCCGGCTGCGGCATCTATCCGGACCACGACGAGCCGCACGCCACCTGCTACGGCGCGATGCCGCCGGGCCTGCCCGAGGTGCCCGACCTCGCCGGCGGCCGCACCGCGCCGAACGCCGTGGACCTGCTCTCCGACGGCGGCGCCGAGCTCGTCAACGCCGCGGAGCCCCCGCACCCCGTGGACGGCGTGCCCTTCGGCACCCTCGAGGAGGGCGAGACGCTGGTCTCCGCCGGGATCGCGTGCACCGTCCTCGCCGAGGACACCGTGACCTGCACCAATCGTGACGACGAGGGGTTCACCTACTCGCCGTCGGACGTGTCGCTGCGCTGACCGGCGGCGCGGACCCGGCCCCGGCCCTACTCGTCCAGGTCCGCGCCGGTCCGCGGCGGGTGGGCGTCGAGGAGTTCCTGCTCGTCGGGCGTGAACGTGCGGGCCCGGGAGAGGAAGCGCCTGCCCGTGGGGTTCTCCAGGCTGAAGCCCGAGCCGCGGCCCGGGATCGCGTCCAGCACGAGCTGCGTGTGCTTCCAGGTCTCGAACTGGGTGCCGGAGATCCACACGCGCACGGGCGCGCCGTCACCCCCGAGCACCAACTCCCCCACCAGCACGTCGCGCTGGCCCACGCGGAACTCGCCGTCGGGGTAGCACATGGGCGCCGAGCCGTCGCAGCAGCCGCCGGACTGGTGGAACATCACCGGGCCGTGCCGGCCGACGAGCTCACGGATCAGCTCGACGGCCGGCTCGGTGGCCACGACGCGCGGCGGCAGGTCGGAGGGCGCACCCTCCCGCGGTGTCGCCCGAACC
>DUTZ01000069.1 GCA_012841845.1 Actinomycetales bacterium
GGAGGCCGCCTTCTTGGCGGGCCGCTTGGCCGCGCCGCGTTTGGCCGGGGCCTTCTTGGCGGGAGCCTTGGCGCGCCGCTCGGAGAGCAGCTCGGAGGCGCGGGCGTCGGTGAGGGTCTCCACGGTGTCGCCCTTGCGCAGGGAGGCGTTGGTCTCGCCGTCGGTCACGTACGGGCCGAAGCGGCCGTCCTTGACCAGCATCTGCTTGCCGGAGACCTCGTCCACGCCCAGCTCGCGCAGTGCCTTGGGAGCGGCGGCCTGGCGGCCGCGGCGCTTGGGCTCGGAGTAGATCTTGAGCGCCTGCTCGAGGGTGATGGAGAAGACGGCGTCCTCGGACTCGAGCGTCCGCGAGTCGCTCCCCTTGCGCAGGTACGGGCCGTAGCGGCCGAGCTGCGCGGTGATCTCCTCGCCGCTGGCGGGGTCCGTGCCCACCACGCGCGGCAGGGAGAGCAGCTTGAGCGCGTCCTCGAGCGTCACGGTGGTGGGGTCCATGGACTGCATGAGCGAGCCGGTGCGCGGCTTGGGGCCGGTCGGGCTGTCGGCGTCCTTCTTTGCCTTGCGCGTGACGGCGGCCTTGGCCTTGGTGGCGGCCTTCTTGGCCTCGGTCACGGCCTTGGCGTCGTCGCCCGCGGCGGCCACGGCGGCGTCGCGCTCGGCGTCGATCCGCTTCTTCTCGGCGTCGGCCTCGGCCAGCACCTTCTCGGCCCACGCGGCCTTCTCGGCGTCGGTGGCCTCGGGGAGCTTCTCGGTGACGTAGGGGCCGAAGCGGCCGTCCTTGACCACGATCTCGTGGCCCGTCTCCGGGTCCGTGCCCAGCGGCCGCCCGTCCTGCGGGGTGGCGAAGAGCTTCTCGGCCACCTCGAGCGTGAGCTCGTCGGGGCTCATCCCCTCGGGCAGGTTGGCGCGCTGCGACTCCTGCTCGCCCCCCTCGCCGGCGACCATCCGCTCGAGGTACGGCCCGAACCGGCCGACGCGCACGTGGACGGGCCGCCCCTGCGAGTCGTCGAACACCTTGATCGAGTTGATGCTGCGGGCGTCGATCGCCTCGAGATTCACGTCCACGAGGTTCTTGAGCCCCAGCGCGTACGGGGAGTCGGCGCCGCGGGTGCCCTCGCCGGCGCCGAAGTAGAAGCGGCGCAGCCAGTCGTCGCGGTTCTCGCGCCCCTCGGCGATCGCGTCGAGCTCGTCCTCCATGAGGGAGGTGAAGTCGTAGTCCACGAGCCGGCCGAAGTTCTGCTCGAGCAGGCCCACCACGGCGAACGCCACCCAGCTGGGGACCAGGGCGTTGCCGCGGGAGTAGACGTAGCCGCGGTCCTGGATGGTGCGGATGATGCTCGCGTAGGTCGACGGGCGGCCGATGCCCATCTCCTCCATCGCCTTGACCAGGCTGGCCTCGGTGTAGCGGGCCGGCGGGCTCGTGGTGTGGCCGTCGGCGGCGAGCTCGGAGCCGGTGAGGTCCTGGCCCTCGGTGAGGCGCGGGAGCCGCTTCTCGGCGTCGTCGGCGGTGGCGCCCTGCTCGGCGGTCTCGTCGACGGCCTCGACGTAGGCCTTGAGGAAGCCGGGGAACGTGATGGTGCGGCCCGAGGCGGCGAAGGTGGCCTCGCGGTGGCCGGAGGGGTTCTCGCCGGCCGAGCCGGTGATCCGCACGCTCACGGTGGTGCCCTTGGCGTCGGCCATCTGGGAGGCGACGGTCCGCTGCCAGATCAGTTCGTAGAGGCGGTACTCCTCGGCGTCGAGCACGCCGTGCAGCGAGCCGGGGGTGGCGAAGTTCTCGCCGGCGGGGCGGATCGCCTCGTGCGCCTCCTGCGAGTTCTTGACCTTGCGCGTGTACTGGCGCGGCGAGGGCGAGACGTACTCGCTGCCGTACAGCTCGGTGGCCTGGGCGCGGGCCGCCGCGATGCCGGACTCGCTCAGCGTGGTGGAGTCCGTACGCATGTAGGTGATGTAGCCGTTCTCGTACAGCCGCTGCGCGATCCGCATGGTGCGCTCGGAGGTGTACCGCAGCTTGCGGCCGGCCTCCTGCTGCAGCGTCGAGGTCATGAACGGCGCGTAGGGGCGGCGCGTGTAGGGCTTGGACTCCACGGAGTCGACGACGAAGTCGGCGCCCTCGAGGGCCGTGGCCAGCGCGGTGGCGGCCGACTCGCCCAGGACGAGGGAGCCGGCGGCCGCGCCGGTGGTCTTGAGCCGGCCGTCCTGGCCGAAGTCGCGGCCCTGGGCGACGCGGGTGCCGTCGACGGCGGACAGGCGGGCCGAGAAGCTGCGGGGCTCGCCCGCGTCACCGGCCGAACCGCCGCCCTGCGTGGCGAGCACGGCGGTGATGTCCCAGTAGTCGGCGGCGACAAAGGCCATGCGCTCGCGCTCGCGCTCCACGATGACGCGGGTCGCGACGGACTGGACCCGTCCCGCGGACAGGCGCGGCATGACCTTCTTCCACAGCACCGGCGAGACCTCGTAGCCGTACAGGCGGTCGAGGATCCGGCGGGTCTCCTGGGCGTCCACGAGGTCCGTGTCGAGCTCGCGGGTGTTCTCGGCGGCGGCGAGGATCGCGGGCTTGGTGATCTCGTGGAACACCATGCGCTTGACCGGGACCTTGGGCTTGAGCACCTCGAGCAGGTGCCAGGCGATCGCCTCGCCCTCGCGGTCGGGGTCCGTCGCCAGGAGGAGCTGGTCGACCCCGGCGAGTTCCTTCTTGAGCTCGGCGACCTTCTTCTTCTTGTCCGCGCTCACCACGTAGATGGGCTCGAAGTCGTCGTCCGGGTTCACGCCGAGGCGCGCCCACGGCTCCTTCTTGTACTTGGCGGGCACGTCGGCGGCGCCCTTGGGCAGGTCGCGGATGTGGCCGACCGAGGCCTCCACCACGTAGTCCTTGCCCAGATAGGGCTGGATCTTGCGGGCCTTGGTGGCGGACTCGACGATCACCAGGCTCCGCAGTCCGCCCGAAGCCGCCTGCTTGCTCGCCACGTCACATGCTCCCAACCTGCACAGATTCCCTCGGCGGCAGGGCGCCGCCGGTCAGGGCGCCCACGTCGACAGGTGTCGACGACACGCCTCTCTATAGGAATTCATACCAGGCGACCCGGACAAACCCCGCGTTCCGACGTACCCGACCTGGGGATCGGGGGCACCGCGGACCCCGACTGGCAACGATAGACAGATCGGTCTACTGTGGACGTCAGGAGTTCCGGCGACAAACTGGAACGTGTTACATTTTCGGGAAACCGCCGCGGCCGAGGCGCCGCGCGCGATCGGCGTACCGTGGGTGGTCGGACATCGGCCGCGGCACGCGCGCACATTCGAGACGAACTGGAGGTCACCAGCGGTGGGCAATGCGTCCAAGACCAAGCTGGACAAGGTGGTCATCCGCATCGCGGGAGACTCGGGCGACGGCATGCAGCTCGCCGGCGACCAGTTCACGTCCGAGGCCGCGGCCTTCGGCAACGACCTGGCCACGCAGCCGAACTACCCCGCGGAGATCCGCGCCCCCCAGGGCACGATCCACGGCGTCTCGAGCTTCCAGATCCAGATCGCGGACTACGACATCCTCACGGCCGGTGACCGCCCGGACGTGCTCGTGGCCATGAACCCCGCGGCGCTCAAGGCCAACATCGAGGATCTGCCGGCCGGCGGCATCCTCATCGTCAACTCCGACGAGTTCACCAAGCGCAACCTCACCAAGGTGGGCTACGAGTCCAACCCGCTCGGCTCCCCCGCCTTCGAGGCGTACCAGGTGCACGAGGTGGCCATGGGCACGCTCACCATCGGTGCCGTGGAGAGCGTGGACATCGGCAAGAAGGACGCCGAGCGCTGCAAGAACATGTTCGCGCTGGGCCTGCTCACGTGGATGTACGGCCGCACGGTGGACTCCATCGAGACCTTCCTGCGGCAGAAGTTCGCCAAGAAGCCGGCGATCCTCGAGGCCAACGTCCTGGCCCTGCACGCCGGCTGGAACTACGGCGAGACCACCGAGGCCTTCGCCTCCGAGTACGAGATCCCGCCGGCCCAGCTGCCCGCCGGGCGCTACCGCCAGGTCACCGGCAACACCGCGCTGGCCTACGGCCTCGTCACCGCCGGCATCTCCGGCGACATGCCGGTCTTCCTGGGCACCTACCCCATCACCCCGGCCTCGGACATCCTGCACGAGCTGAGCAAGCTCAAGCAGTTCGACGTGACCACGTTCCAGGCCGAGGACGAGATCGCGGGCGTCGCGGCCGCACTCGGCGCCTCGTACGGCGGCGCCCTGGGTGTGACCTCCACGTCCGGCCCGGGCCTGGCCCTCAAGTCGGAGGCGATCGGCCTCGCCGTCATGACCGAGCTGCCGCTCGTCGTGATCGACGTGCAGCGCGGCGGCCCCTCCACCGGCCTGCCCACCAAGACCGAGCAGTCGGACCTGCTCCAGGCCCTGTTCGGCCGCAACGGCGAGTCGCCGGTCGCGGTGGTGGCGCCGCAGTCGCCCGCCGACTGCTTCGAGATCGCCCGCGAGGCCGCCCGGATCGCCGTGGAGTACCGCACCCCCGTGCTCGTCCTCTCCGACGGCGCGATCGCCAACGGCTCCGAGCCGTGGCTGCTGCCCGACGTGGCGGACCTGCCGGCGATCGACAAGAACCTCACCCCGGCCCGCGAGGAGGGTGACGACGACGCCGGCGCCGCCGACTACCTGCCGTACGCCCGCGACCCGCACACGCTCGCCCGCAACTGGGCGGTCCCGGGCGAGCCCGGCCTCGAGCACCGCATCGGTGGCCTCGAGAAGGCCAACGGCACCGGCAACATCTCGTACACGCCGGACAACCACGACCTCATGACCCGCACCCGCGCGCTGCGGATCGCGCTCATCGACGTGCCGGACCTCGAGGTCGACGACCCGTCGGGCGAGGCCGACGTGCTGGTCATCGGCTGGGGGTCCTCGTACGGCCCCATCGGCGAGGCCGTGCGCCGCGCCCGGGCCAACGGTCACCGCGTGGCCCGCGCGCACATCCGCCACCTCAACCCGCTGCCCCACAACATCGGCGAGGTGCTCGCGAACTACCGCCGGGTGCTCGTGCCCGAGATGAACCTCGGCCAGCTGGCGATGCTGCTCAAGGCGCGGTTCCCCGCCGAGATCCAGCCCATCACCAAGGTGCAGGGCATGGCGTTCCTCGCGGACGAGCTGCAGGAGGCGATCGAGGCCGAGTTCTCCGGTCGTCTGACCCACGCCGAGCACGGCAAGTACCGGCAGGCGCTCGAGGGCGTCGTCACCACCACCGGTGAGCCCGCCGCGCCGACCCGCCGCATCGGCCACACCGCCACCGGCACCACCACCGGCGCCCAGCGGACGCGCTGAGACGAGCCGAGGAGAGGATTCCCATGACGACCACCGAGAACGGACTCGTCGGCACGCCCCTGCCGCTCGACGCGCTGGCGGCGGTGCCCAAGACGGACGAGCCGCAGAAGCCCAAGGACTACACCTCCGACCAGGAGGTGCGCTGGTGCCCGGGCTGTGGCGACTACGTCATCCTGGCCACCATCCGCGCCCTGCTGCCCAAGCTGGGTCTCAAGCGCGAGAACATCACGTTCATCTCCGGCATCGGCTGCTCGAGCCGCTTCCCGTACTACCTCGAGACCTACGGGATGCACTCGATCCACGGCCGCGCCCCGGCCATCGCCACGGGCCTGGCCACCACGCGCGAGGACCTGTCGGTGTGGGTGATCACCGGCGACGGCGACGCGATGTCGATCGGTGGCAACCACCTCATCCACACGCTGCGCCGCAACGTCAACCTCAACGTCCTGATGTTCAACAACCGGATCTACGGGCTGACCAAGGGCCAGTACTCGCCCACCTCGGAGACCGGCAAGGTCACCAAGTCGAGCCCGATGGGCTCGCTGGACCACCCGTTCAACACCCTGTCGCTGGCCATCGGCGCGCAGGGCACCTTCGTGGCCCGCGCCCTGGACTCGGACCGCAAGGGCCTGACCGAGGTGCTCGAGGCCGCCGCCCGCCACCGCGGCACCTCGTTCGTGGAGATCATGCAGGACTGCCCGATCTTCAACGACGGCAGCTTCGACCTGCTCCGCAAGGAGGACGCCGCCGACCACCTCATCCCGGTGCGCCACGGCGAGAAGATCGTCTTCGGCGACGAGGGCCAGCACTGCGTGGTCCGCGACGGCTTCTCCCTGAAGGTCGCCGCGACCGCCGAGGTCGACGAGGCGGACATCATCGTCCACGACGCCCACTGCGAGGACCCGGCCTACGCCCAGGCGCTGGCCAGCCTGTCCAGCCAGGACCTGGAGTACACCGTCACCGGCATCATCCGGCAGGTCCACCGGGAGACCTACGACGACCTGGCCCGCGCCCAGGTGGCCTCCGCCAAGGAGGCCGCCACCGCCGACCTGCAGGCCCTGCTCGACGGCGGCAACACCTGGACCGTCCCGGACTCCGAGTCGCGCCCCGTGCGCTGACCCCACGGCACGCGTCCCGCGGGGGCGGCCACCGGCTCAGATCGAGGCGGTGACCGTCCCCATGACGCGTCCGCGGCCGTCCCACGTGCGCTCCACCACGTCGACGGTCCCGTGTTCGTCGACGCGCACCGCCGTCGTCGACCTCGTGCCGTACCACCGGCCCACCCGCACGAAGCGGGAGGACAGGCGCCACTCCTGCCAGAGCGGCACGCCGGTGCGCGGCAGGTGCCGCAGCGGGGCGGGGCGGCGGTCGGCGAGCAGGTCCAGCAGCGGCCCGGCCCAGTCGGGGCGGCCCGCGCCGCCGGCGCCGAGGAGCGCGCGGACGTCCCGCACGGCCCCGGCGACCTTGGGCCACGGGGTGTCGAGCGCGGCGTTGGACAGGCCGTGCACGCCCTCGCCGAGGGGCATCGGGCCGCGGGTCGAGCGGTTGGAGGCCCACCACAGCGCGTCGGGGTCGCCGGCGAGGAGGTTGACGCCGCCGTAGCGGTCGAGCTCGTCCACGACCCGGTGCGCGTAGTCCGTCACCGCCCCCGACCCGGTGAGCGCCGCGACGGGCAGCTCGCCGCGGGAGGCCGGGGCGTCGGGCACGGGGCCGGGCTCGCGCAC
>DUTZ01000070.1 GCA_012841845.1 Actinomycetales bacterium
GCCGCTCGCCCGCGCGGGCCAGCAGGACGGCGGCCACGACCAGCGCGAGGGCCGCGGCCTGGCCCACCACGGTGAGCGCCTGCAGGACGTTGGAGTTGCCGTAGGCGGGAAAGGAGACCAGCGAGAACGCCCCGAGCACGACGGCGGTGACGGCCGCGGCGAGCAGAGTCGCGGCGGCCGCCAGGCCGGTCCCCCTGAGCGTCACCGCGGTCTCAGAAGGGGAGCTTGCGGAAGATCGGGCGCGGGACGTGGGTGAGGACGGCCATGACGCCGCCGAACGCGGCGGGGGCGAACACGGCGCCCTTGTCGCGGCCGGAGTTCTTGACGGCGATGCGCGCCACCTCGTCCTTGTTGACCGTGAGCGGCGCCTCCTTGACGTGCGCCGACATGCGGGTCCGGACCTGTCCGGGGCGGATCACCAGCACGTCCACGCCGTGCTCGGACAGCGCGTAGCCCAGACCGGTGTAGAAGGAGTCGAGCCCGGCCTTGGTGGAGCCGTAGACGAAGTTGGAGCGGCGGGCGCGCAGGCCGGCGGCCGAGCTCATGGCGATGATCCGGCCGTAGCCCTGCGCCTTCATCTTCTCCGCGAGCAGCACGCCCACCGACACGGCGCCGGTGTAGTTGATCTGCGCGATCTGGACGGCCTTGCGCTGGTCGGACCAGAGCTCCTCGTTCTCGCCGAGCAGGCCGAAGGCGACGATCGCCACGTCGACGTCGCCGCCCGCCCCGGCCGCGAAGCACTGCTGCAGGGCGGCGGGGTGGGTGTCGGTGGCGGCGGCGTCGAAGTCGACCACCTCGACGGCGGTGGCCCCCGCCGCCGTCATCTGGGCCCGGGCGTCCTCGACCCCCGGGTCGCCGGGCAGGCAGGCCAGGATCACCCGCATCGGGCCCTGCTGCAGGTACTCCTCACAGATGGCCAGGCCGATCTCGGAGGTCCCGCCGAGCAGGAGCAGGGTCTGGGGCACGCCGACGGCATTGATCATGGGTGCGATCCTAGCGGGGCGCACCGACGCCAGCGCGGAGCCGCTACACGAGTTCGAGGCGGCGGCCCATGTCGGAGACGAAGACCCCGTTCGGGTCGACCTCGCGCCGGGTGGCGATCCACGAGTCGATCTCCGGGTACATGGCGTGGAAGCGCTCGGCCGGGACTCGGGAGTCCTTGGCGGTGTAGAGGCGGCCGCCCATCGACATCACCTTGGCGTCGAGGGCGTTGACGAAGGAGTTGAGGCGGCTGTTGATGGGGAAGTCCACGCAGACGTTCCAGCCCTCCATGGGGAAGCTCAGCGGCGCCTGGTTGCCGGGGCCGAAGAGCTTGAACACGTTGAGGAAGGAGTAGTGCCCCGAGCGCTGGATGTCGCCGATGATCTCCTTGAAGCCCTCGACCTCGCCGGGCGGGACGATGAACTGGTACTGCAGGAAACCCGCAGGTCCCATGGCCCGATTCCACTCCGAGAACAGGTCGAGCATGTGGTAGAACTGCGGCAACGTCTTGATCTGGTCGCGCCGTGTCCCGCCCAGCCGGTAGTACGCCTCGCCCACCAGACTGAACGAGTACTTGTTGGCCAGGCCGTTGGGGAAGACGTCCGGGAACGTCAGCAGCGGCTTGGCGTCCATCCGCAGCGGGTCCTTCGCCAGCTCCGGCGCGTGCTCCTCGAGCTGGGCGAGGGTCGCGAGCGAGCCGCGGGAGACGGCCGCGCGGCCGAGCTTGGGCGGCGCGCTGATCGCGTCGAACCAGGCCGACGAGTACGTGTACTTGGACTCCGAGCCGTCGGTGTGCAGCGCGATGGTCTCGTCGAGGGTCGAGGTCTGGTCGTCGTCGGCCAGGAAGTACGCCGTCTCGGTGCGGGTCATGGCGATCCACACCTTGAGGATCACGCCGGTGAGGCCGTTGCCGCCGACGGTGGCCCAGAACAGCCGGCCCTCCGGGTCGTCGGCCGTGCCGCCGGGCTCGAGGGTGAGCACGCGGCCGTCGGCGACGAGCAGCTCCATGCGGGTGACGTGGTTACCGAACGAGCCGGCCGAGTGGTGGTTCTTGCCGTGGATGTCGTGCCCGATCGCCCCGCCCACGGTGACCTGGCGCGTGCCGGGCAGGACCGGCACCCACAGGCCGAACGGCAGCGCGGCCCGCATGAGCTGGTCCAGGTTGACGCCCGAGTCCACCACGGCGACCGCCGACTCGGCGTCGAGCACGTGGATGCGGTTGAAGCGGGTCAGGTCCAGCACGAGCCCGCCCGAGTTCTGGGCCGAGTCCCCGTACGAGCGGCCGAGCCCGCGGGCCACGACGCCGCGGCGCAGATGGGCGGGGCCGCCCGCGTTGGCGTCGTTGACCGCGGCCACCGCCGCGGAGATCTCCTCCACCGAGCGCGGCGTGAGCACGTGGCTCATCGCCGGGGCGGTGCGGCCCCAGCCCGTGAGGCGCTTGAGCTCGGTGTCCAGGGCGGTGTTCTGCGGGGTGCTCACGGGGTCGAGGTTACCGCCCGGGTCTCGGCCGGGCCCGAACATGGAGACCCGATACGCGGGAGGTACCCCCCGATGTCGTCGTTGCGACCCCCCGATCCTCTCCGTCGGCTCCGCTGGGGGTACCGCCGGAAGCGCGGAGCTCCCTAGCGTCGGTTCCATCCCCGACGACCTGTCCGCGACGAGCCCTCCGCCGACCCCCCAAGGAGCGATACCATGTCCACCCGAGTCCTCTGCCTGTCCACCGTCCTCGCCCTGGTCGTGGCGACCGCGCCGGCGATTTCCGCAGCCCCGCCACACGGCCCGCTGGACAGCCCGTCCACCCTGTCGCTCACCGCCGAGGAGGACGGGCGCATCACTCTCGCCTACGACAACCGGTCGAGCCATGAACTGGAGTGCAGGATCGAAGTCACCGACGCCGAGTGGGTCGCCGGCTTGGAGCAGGCCCTGCAGGAGGCGGCCGATCCGGGGCCCGCCATCGGTGTCTACCGGGCGGCGAACCCGCTGCCCACTCGGCCCCACCTGTTCGTGCTCGGAGGCATCGAATCCGGGGACGGCAGGTCGTCGATCTGGCCCTACGACGGCCCGCGGCCGGCGGGTGCGTTCTCCGTCTGCCGGCGGGCCGACATCTACCACGAGATCGAGTTCGCGCTGCCGCCCGAATCGACCGGCTCGCTCGATCTGGGGTCGCTGACCGGCTCGCTCGAGTCCGGCTCGCTGGCCTCACTCGGCACGGGCACCACGTCCGGGAGCTGACGCCTCGCCGTCGTCTCCGGCCCCGTATCCGACCCCACTTCGACAGGAGAATCCCATGTCCACCGCCATCCGCACGACACTCGTCGCGCTTGTCTCGGCCGGGGCCCTGGTCGCCGTGCCGACGGCCGGCGCCGCCCCGACCC
>DUTZ01000071.1 GCA_012841845.1 Actinomycetales bacterium
GCCGGAGAGCGCCTCCGCGGCGCTGCCGGGCGCGTCCCCGAGGGAGCCGACCGTGTGGCCCACCACGACGGGCTCGTCGGGGGCGAAGGACTCCAGCAGCGCGGCGGGGACCGACAGGACGGAGTCGAGCTCGCCGGAGAGGATGACGACGAGGCGGGCGCCCTGCACCACGGCGAGCGCGTGCCGGCCCGCCGCGACCGCCGCGTTGTGCACCGCGGGGACCGCGGCGATCCCCAGGTCCGGGTGGGGGGTGCCCACGATGACGGTCGCCGACGTGGTGGGATCCCAGTTGAGCGCCGACGCGCCGGAGGTGAGGTCGGCGTGCCGGTCGCCGCGCACCACCGCGTCGACGATCATCGCCTCCATCCGCGTGTCCCACGCGCCGCGGTTCTCGGCGGCGGCGGCGTAGACGGAGGCGGCGGTGAACCCGAGCTCGCGGCCGAACTTGAGCACGGCGGCGATCATGAGCCCGCGCTGGCGCTCGTTGTGGCTGATCCGGGGCATGACCAACTCGAAGTACTCGAGCGTGGACCGGACCAGCTGCACGGTCTGCTGGAGCGTCAGCCCCTGGCCCAGCCCCTTGGGGAGCAGCTTGAACCCGGCGATGGTGTCGGTGTGCTGCGCGTCGGGGTTGCGCATCCACGTGACGAAGTCGCGGACGGCGCTCTGGATGATGAGCTGGATCTCCGCCCGCTGGTCGGCCGAGAGCTCGGCGAAGAACGGCAGCTCCACCTCGAGCGCGCGGACGGCCTCGGTGGACAGGGTCCCCGAGTACCGGGTGATGCGCTTGAGCAGCGCGTCGGAGACCGGCCGCTCGTCCGGGGGGACGCGCGTGGCGGAGCGCCCCGGCACCGGTGCCGGGGTCCCCGCCGCCGCGTCGTCCGTCATGCCACCCCGGGGTCCGTCGTGGGCTCGGGCGCGGCCATGACGTCGTCGATCCGGTACTTCCGCGCCGCCTCGACGGCGAGGCGCTTCTCGACCGTGCCCTCCCGGGCGAGTCCGGCGAGCACCGCCACGACGATCGACTGGGCGTCGGTGTTGAAGTAGCGGCGCGCGGCGGGCCGGGTGTCGGAGAACCCGAAGCCGTCGCAGCCGAGCACCGTGTAGTCGCCCGGGACCCAGCCGCGGATCTGGTCCGGGACGGCCTTCTGGAAGTCGCTCACCGCGACGAACGGGCCCTCGCTGTTCTGCAGGGAGGCGGTGACGAAGGGCACGCGCGGCTGCTGGTCGGGGTGCCGCAGCGCGTGCCGCTCGCAGTCGTGCCCGTCGCGCGCGAGCTCGGTCCACGAGGTGGCCGACCACAGGTCCGCGGAGACGTCCCACTCCTCGGCGAGCAGCTTCTGGGCCTCGACCGCGGCGTACATGCCCACGCCGGAGGCGAGGATCGACGCCTTGTGCGTGCCCTTCTCGCCCTTACGGAACGGGTACAGGCCCCGCAGCAGCGCCTCGGCGTCGAGGTCCTCCGGCTCCGGCGGCTGCTGGACGGGCTCGTTGTACAGGGTGATGTAGTAGGAGACGTTGCGGTCGATGCCGTCGGTCTCCGTCTCGTGCGCGGCGCCGGGGCCGTACATCCGCTCGATGCCGGCCCGCATGATGTGGACCAGCTCGAAGCCCCACGCCGGGTCGTAGGAGATGATCCCCGGGTTGGTGGCGGCGAGCAGGTGCGAGTGGCCGTCCATGTGCTGCAGGCCTTCGCCGGTGAGGGTCGTGCGGCCGGCGGTGGCACCCAGGAAGAATCCGCGGGCGAGCTGGTCGGCGGCCGCCCAGATGGCGTCGCCGGTCCGCTGGAAGCCGAACATCGAGTAGAAGATGTACAGCGGGATCATCGGCTCGCCGTGGGTGGCGTATGCGGTGCCGGCGGCGGTGAACTCGGCCACCGAGCCGGCCTCGCTGATCCCCTCGTGCATGATCTGCCCGTCCTTGGCCTCCTTGTAGCTCAGCATGAGCTCGTGGTCGACCGAGGTGTAGTTCTGCCCGTGCGGGTTGTAGATCTTCAGCGTGGGGAACCACGAGTCCATGCCGAAGGTCCGGGCCTCGTCGGGGATGATCGGGACGAAGCGTTCGCGCAGCGCTTCGTCGCGCATGAGCTCCTTGCAGATCCGGACCAGGGCCATCGTGGTGGCCACATCCTGCTTGCCCGACCCCTTGCGCATCGAGGCGAGCTTGTCCAGCGAGGGGACGGTGAGCGGGGTGAAGGTCTGGCGCCGCTCGGGGACGTGGCCGCCGAGCGCCTGCCGGCGCTCCAGCAGGTAGCGGATCTCCGTCGAGTTGGGGCCGGGGTTGTAGTACGGCGGCAGCGTCGGGTCCGCCTCGAGCTCCTCGTCGGTGATCGGGATGTTCTGCTTGTCGCGGAACAGCTTGAGGTCGTCCAGCGTCAGCTTCTTCATCTGATGCGTCGCGTTGCGGCCCTCGAAGTTGTGGCCGAGACCGTAGCCCTTGATGGTGTGGGCGAGGATCACCGTCGGCTGGCCCGTGTGCTCGAGCGAGGCCTTGTACGCGGCGTGGATCTTCCGGTAGTCGTGCCCGCCGCGCTTGAGGGCCCAGATGTCGTCGTCGGACAGGTCCTCGACGAGCTTGGCGGTCCGCTTGTCGCGGCCGAAGAAGTGCTCGCGGATCCACGCGCCGTCGTTGGCGCGGAACGTCTGGTAGTCGCCGTCGGAGACCGAGTTCATGAGCGAGACGAGGGCGCCCTCGGTGTCCTTCTCGAACAGCGCGTCCCACTCGCGGCCCCACACCACCTTGATGACGTTCCACCCGGCGCCGCGGAAGTAGGACTCCAGCTCCTGGATGATCTGCCCGTTGCCGCGGACCGGTCCGTCGAGGCGCTGCAGGTTGCAGTTGATGACGAAGGTCAGGTTGTCGAGCGCGTCGTTGGCCGCGATCTGCAGGGCGCCACGCGACTCGACCTCGTCCATCTCGCCGTCACCCAGGAACGCCCACACGTGCTGCTGCGAGGTGTCCTTGATGCCCCGGTTGTGGAGGTACTTGTTGAACCGCGCCTGGTAGATGGCGTTGATCGGGCCCAGGCCCATCGAGACGGTGGGGAACTCCCAGAACTCGGGCAGGCAGCGGGGGTGCGGGTAGGACGGCAGCGAGCGGCCGGGGTGGCTCTTCTCCTGCCGGAAGCCGTCCAGGTCGTGCTCGCGGAGTCGGCCCTCGAGGTAGGCGCGGGCGTACATGCCGGGGGAGGCGTGGCCCTGGAAGAAGACGTGGTCGCCGCCGCCGGGGTGGTCCTTGCCGCGGAAGAAGTGGTTGTAGCCCACCTCGTAGAGCGGGGCCGCGCCCGCGTAGGTCGAGATGTGGCCGCCGACGCCGACCTCGGGGCGCTGGGCGCGGTGCACCATGACCGCCGCGTTCCACCGGATCCACTGGCGGTAGGTCCGCTCGATCTCCTCGTCGCCGGGGAACTCGGGCTCGAGTTCGGTGGGGATGGTGTTGACGTAGTCGGTCGAGGTGAGCGCGGGCAGCGGCACGCGCTTCTTGGACGCGCGCTCGAGGAGCCGCAGCATGAGGTAGCGGGCGCGCTCCGGGCCGGCCTCGGCGAGCAGGCCGTCGAGCGAGTCCATCCACTCCTGGGTCTCCTCGGGGTCCGTGTCCGCGAGGTACGAGGCGACCCCCTCCCGGAGGACCGGCACGTTGGTCGGCGTGGAGGTGGTCTTGGCGTCCGTGTCCCGGGTGTCCGCGTTCTCGCTCATCGGTCTCGTCCTCACTCCTACGGTGTCCTCCCGGTGGGGCGGCCACGTCTCGTGGTGCAGTCGGGTGGTCCGCCGTGTCACGCGGGTGTGGGGCGGACGGGCGGCGGACCGGGTATGGGCCCGGTGGGCCCCTGGCCACGATTGTGCCCGAAAGCGTGACGGGCGACACGGGTCACCGTCGGCGGACACGAAATGGGCGGTAGGCGTGTCCCCGGCAGGGCCGCGCGGGTAGTGTTCCTGGGCAGCAGAGGTCCACTTTGCGCCAACGAACTCGAGGGAGGAACACCACGGTGGTCGCCGCGGCGAACCAGCAGGACGGAGCGGGCCAGGTTGCCGGTCAGCTCGAACTGACGGAGGGCATGCTCGTCCAGGAGGTCGGATGGGATTCCGACTGTGACGAGGCGATCAGCGAGGCCGTGGAGGACGCGGTCGGATCGGAGCTCCTCGAGGAGGACACCGACGAGGTGGTGGACGCGGTCCTGCTGTGGTGGCGGGACGGCGACGGCGACCTGGTGGACCGGCTCATGGACGTCATGACCCCGCTCGCGGACGAGGGCTGCGTGTGGGTGCTCACGCCCAAGACGGGAATCGACGGCCACGTGGAGCCCGCGGTGATCGCCGAATCGGCGCAGACCTCCGGGATGCACCAGACTCGCACCGCCTCGCTCGGGGACTGGGCCGGCAGCCGGCTCGCCCTGCGCAAGAAGGCCACCCCCCGCAAGTAGAGGCCCCACTCCGGCGCGGTCCGCCGCCGCCGGGGTGCGTTACTCTGACCCGCACCGGCGTGCACGCGTACGCCGGTGTCGGCGCGTGTAGCTCAGCGGTTAGAGCTCTGGTCTTACACACCAGCGGTCGGGGGTTCGAGTCCCTCCGCGCGCACGTTCCGTGGGGCCCCGGATCGACGGTCACCGTCGATCCGGGGCCTCACTCGTGCGTGGGGGCCGGCCGTGTGCCGCCCCGCCGCGTCAGGAGAACTGATCGATCCACCCGGACACCATGTCGGCGAGCTGGTCGCCCAGGCCCGCCTCGGGCGAGGGTGTGGAGGGCTCCTCGTCGGGGGAGTAGTTCCAGTCGAAACTGACGCGACCCTCTCGGGTGACCCTGATCGTGCCGCCCTCGAACTCCTGCACCCAACCGTCGTCGGTCGACTCCTCGGGGCCGACGGGAAGCCCGAACGACCCCTCCTCGGCGCCGTCGCCCCACCAGGCGTCGCGGATGAGGCCCCAGGTGACGAAGGTGCCCTCGTCGGGCACGGCGTAGATCGTGCCGCCCTCGAAGTGGTTGCCCCGGGCGACCTTCTCGGTGCGTGAGGACGGCTGGCCGCTCCACTCGCGGGTGGTCGGGTAGCCCAGGGGGCCGTCCTCCCACTCCGCGTCCGCCCACCGGTCCCGGATCGCGCCGCCGATCTGGTTGGCCCGGCCGCCGGCGACACCCGGCGCCCAGTAGATCGACTGGTCGTTCTGGAACACCTGGAAGCGGCCGTCCCGGGCGATCGGCGTCTCGGGGGAGAGGGCCGGGCCGAAGAAGTCCTCGGGCGACTGGCCGTTCGCCTGCGCGGCCGCGTGGTACTCCACCCTGATCGCGCCCCCGATCTCGTGCTCCTGCGCTCCCGCGGCCGGCGCCACGGCGGCGAGGGTGCCGAGGGTCATCCCCGCGGCGAGGGTGGCGGTGAGCGCGCGGCGCGCGAGCGGACGGCGGGTCGTGGCGGGCTGGTCTGCGTGGACGTGCGTTCTGGTCATGGCGATCCTCTCCCGGGTGCTCCGGAGCCGTCGGGCTCCCGGCCGGGCCCCTGTCCCGACCGTGGTCTGTCGAACTGTACCGCTGCCGCCGGATGTTCACAGCACTCCTGTCACATCAGGCACATCGGCCCCACGGCGGGGGCCCGTCCCGGCGCGGCGGGTGCGGTGGCAGTCTTGGGCCATGCGTCGCTCTCCCGACCCGTACCGTCACCTCGGCATCGCACTGGGGTTCGCGGCCGACCTGGCCTGGGCCGACCCCGGCCGGTACCACCCCGTCGCCGGATTCGGCCGCGTGGCGCTCGCCCTGGAGGACGCCCTGCACCCTGCCGGCGCCGCGCCCGGGCCGGGCGGGCCCGTCGCGCGGGTCCGCGGCGTCGCCCTGACCAGCGTCC